>JALVUB010000245.1 GCA_027023915.1 Sedimenticola sp. | reverse complement strand
GATACCTCCCGCTCCGAGAAGAAGCAGAACCCCCCCCAGATAGACAAGCGCCCGTTTCATCCCAACTCATTGAAAACAGGCTGATGGAATCCGCCTACTCCCGCACCAGCATCGACATGCGCACCAGTTCGGCCAGGGAGCCGGCCTGCATCTTGTCCATCACCTTGGCGCGGTGAGCCTCCACGGTCTTGGCCGAAACGCCCAGTTCGGCGGCGATCTCCTTGTTGGACCTGCCCGCGGTGACCATCTCCATGACCTGGTGCTCGCGTGGCGTGAGGGTGGCGACACGGGCCGCCAGCTCGGCCCGCAAGGCGCGCTTTTCACGCTGTTTTTCGTTCACCGCCAGGGCATTGCGGATGGCGTCAAGCAGCAACTCGTCGTTGAAGGGTTTCTCGATGAAGTCGATGGCGCCCTTTTTCATGGCGCGCACCGACATGGGCACGTCGCCATGGCCGGTGATGATGATGACCGGTATGTCGATCTCGTGTTGTTGCAGATACTCTTGCAGTTCCAGCCCGCTCATGCCCGGCATGCGCACATCGAGCAGCAGGCAGCCGGAGCGGCCCGGATAGTAGCTCTCAAGGAAGGATTCCGCGGAGTCGTGACACTCCACCCTGAGCCCCACCGACTCGATGAGCCAACGCAGCGAATCGCGCATGGCCTCATCGTCGTCCACCACAAAAACGGTGGGTTCGGCAGCATTTCCATTCTGCTTCATGACACCTTGCTCTCCACCGCCGTTTCATTCAGCGGCAACTCCACGGTGAAGACGGCTCCCCGGCCGGGCACCGACCTGGCGCTGATTTTACCATTGTGCTCGGTGACGATGGTCTGGCTGATGGAAAGCCCCATTCCCATGCCACTCTTCTTGGTGGTAAAGAACGGATCGAACAGATGTTTCAGCTCGTCCGGCGCTATGCCGACACCATTGTCCCGCACCTCGATGTAGGCCTGCCCGTCGTGGGTGACGCCGGTGGTCACCACCAGTCGCCGGCCATCCGGTTCACAACCAGAAAGAGCGTCCAGCGCATTGCGCAGCAGATTGAGGATCACCTGCTCGATCTGCACCGGGTCCACCCGCACCATCACCGGCTGGCCGTTGAGACGCGATTCCACCGCCACCCCCAGTTTGTGTTGATCGTGAGAGATAAGGGCGCAGGCATCACGCACCAGGTTGTTGAGGTCCACCTCTTCCCGCACCGGCTGCTTGCGAGCCACCATTCCGCGCAACCGCTTGATGATTTCACCCGCCCGGCGTGCCTGATCCGCTATCTGTTCCATGGCGGCGATAAGTTCCTCCTTCTTGCCGATTCCCAGCCGCAACCGGCGGACACAGCCGTTGGCGAAGTTGACGATGGCGGAAAGGGGCTGGTTCAGCTCATGGGCAATGCCCGTGGCCATCTCCCCCATGGTGCTAAGGCGGGAGACGTGGATCAGCTCATTCTGGCGGTGACGCGCCTCCTCCTCGGCACGGCGCATGGCGGTGACGTCACGGCCATAGACATTCACATAATCGAGATCGGATACCGGCGCCAGCAGCAACGACAGAATTCCCTCGCTGGTTGTCACCTCCAGCTCCCGCGAGCGCCCGGTGGAGAGCACCTCCTCCACCACCCTTTTCCAGAAGATGGGCACCGTCTGCATCCGTTGACAACCCCAATAATCCAGCAGCGCGTCGCTGGCTCGGTTGGCATAGATCACCACCCCTGGCCTGTTGATGCGCAGCACCGGCATGGGGCTTTCACTGGGGAAGGCTGCCAGGCTGACGATCTCCCTGGCCTGCCGCTGGCGTTCGGAAATGTCCCGGATGTAGGTTGTGAACAGCGGTTCGTTTTCCAGCCACACCGGCTTGATGGCCACCTCCACCGGCAGGATGCGACCGTCCTTGCTGCGGGCGGTAAGGGTTCTGAGCACAGGCTGCACGCTTTCGTCGTCCAACTTCATGCTGTCCGCCAGCAGGCTGTTGAATGACTCTCTCGATCCCTGATCGAAGATCAGCTTGTCCAGGGGCTGGTTCAGCGCCTCTTCCTGCCCATAGCCGAAGGTCTGCACGGCGGTGGGATTGAAATCGACGATGCGCCCGTGCTGGTCGATGGTGACTATGGGGTCCAGGGAAGCATCCAGCACCGCTGTTTTCAACGCTTCCCGCTCCTCGATCTCGGCCGTGTACTGGGCGCGCATCTCTTCCCTGGCCCGCATCACCGCCTGGGTGAAGCTGCGAATCCAGTCTTCCATGATGAGCAGCCGGTTACCGCCCCTGGGCGCCGGCTGCTCGATATGGAGAGCGCGGCTGGAAAAATCGGCCACCCGCTTGAGCAGGCGGTTGATTCGATTTGAAACCAATACAAAGAGCAGCACAAAGATCAGGCCGACGATGGCCGCGCCGGTGAGCCGGTGGCGCCTCTCCACCGCAATGATGCGGGAACGGGTGGCATCCACCAGATGGCGCGGCATCAGCGTGGCGAACAGCAGATTGAGCGGCGTGTTGCCGTAATCGAAAAAGGACTGCACCGTGGTGACATAGCTGTCCCGCGCCGAGTCCAGCAACGCTCCCCTGAGCAGCGGATCATTACCACTAGCCACCAGGATCTTCTGCGAATCCACATCCACCAGAGCCACGGTGATGGCGGAGTCGGGGGCACGTTGCTGGGATGCATCCAGAAACCGGCTGTCCACCGGCACCAAAAGCACCAACGATCCCATGTGGTAGTAGCTGGCATCTTCCACCTTCTCCGCCAGAAGCAGATAGAGCTGGTCGTCCATGCGGGTGAGATAGGCTTGGTGGGGAGCATCCGCAATGGCGTGAGCGATCTCCAACCTGGCCTCCTTTGGCAACGGCCGGCGGGTGATCTGGTAGATCTCCCGCATGCGACCATCGGTGTCAGCCAGAATGGCGTAATCGGGCTTGACCGGCAGATCATCGATGGCGTTCACCGGTGCCCACAGAGGCCGTTGATCCCGGTACACCCGGGGCGGCTCGTCATCACCGGAAAACCACACCAGCGGCTCCAGATAATCCGCCATGCGCCTGTGGTTGGCCAACAAACGCACGGTGTTCACGTAGGATTGAACGAAGCTGTCGAAGCGCAACAGGGACTCACGCGCCCGCGTCTCCAGCTGCGCCTGCAACTCCTGCCGGAAAATATTACCGATGGCCCGGGTTTGAATGGGATCGATGACGATCCACACGGCGGCGGCGGTAAGCAGGCCAAACAACGCCGCCAGCACCGGCATGGGCACACGGCGCAGCAGCTGCTTGAAAAGGGGTCGTTGCGGCTCCCGCATGGAGCCAAGTTTACTATGTTGCGTTACACTCCGCGGTATGGCGACAAAATCCAAAGCTCCCGGTCTGTTTCGCCGTCTGGCCGCCATGCTCTATGACACCATGCTGGTTCTTGCGCTGGTGGTGGTGGCCTTCGCCCTGATCTACATCCCCGTGGCGTTGCTGTTCCATGTGGCGAATCTGCGGATGCACCCCATTTACCGCGATTTCATGACCACCTGGATACTCTTTGTGGCCATTGGCTTTCATGTCTGGTTCTGGACCCACGGTGGCCAGACCCTCGGCATGCGGGCCTGGCGACTCAAACTCGTGTCGGAAAACGGCTGGGAAGTGAGCCTGAACCAGGCCATTACAAGATACATGGTGGCCCTGCTCTCGTGGATGGCCCTGGGGCTGGGTTTCTTGTGGGTCTGGATCGATCCGCAAAAACGGGCCTGGCACGACATCGCCTCCCGAACCAGGCTGGTGCTGGTGGACCGGTAACCTCATGGAGACCCCTTTCGCATGAACGAACCGATAAAAAAACAGATTCTGTCCCTGCTTTTCACCCTCCTTCCCATGGCGGCTTCCGCCGCCGACGTGGTGGAGGAGAAGAACATCGGCATGGAACTGGCCCGCGACCTGGCCAGCGAGGCGGTACTGGCCTGCCGCGCCCAGGGCTACCACGTGAGCGCCGTGGTGGTGGACCGTCACGCCATCGTGCGCGCCGCCCTGCGCGAAGACCTGGCGGCCCGCTTCACCCTGGAGATCGCCAGGCGCAAGGCCAACATGACGGTGATGGCCTGGCTCGACAGCGGCGACTTCCGCAAGCGGCGCGGCGACATCCGACCCGATCTCAACCAGATCGACGGCCTCATCGTCATGGAGGGCGGCGTCAAGATCGTCGCCGGCGGCTACAACATCGGCGCCATCGGCGTGAGCGGCGCCCCCGGCGGCGACAAGGACGCCGCCTGCGCCCGCAAGGCGCTGGAGAAGCTCTCCGAGCGCATCGAATTCGCCATTGAGTGATAGAATCCCGCCCTTCGCCAACCGGCCAAGGGCCATCCACCACCATGCAGATTTCCCATCGGATCGCCGGGGAGCTCGGCGTCCATCCCCGCCAGGTGACCGCCGCGGTCGAGCTGCTTGACGGCGGCGCCACCGTCCCCTTCATCGCCCGCTACCGCAAGGAGGCCACGGGCGGGCTGGACGACAGCCAGCTGCGCACCCTGGAAGAGCGGCTGCGCTACCTGCGGGAGCTGGAGGAGCGCCGCAGGACCATCCTCGACGCCATCACCGCCCAGGAGAAGCTCACGCCCGAACTGGAACAGGCGATCCTGGAGGCCGACACCAAGGCGCGCCTGGAAGACCTCTACCTGCCCTACAAGCCCAAGCGGCGCACCAAGGCGCAGATCGCCCGCGAGGCGGGGCTGGAGCCGCTGGCCGACGCCCTGCTGGAGAACCCCTCCCTCGACCCGGAAGCCACCGCGCGGGACTACGTAAATGAAGACAAGGGCGTGCCCGACACCCAGGCGGCCCTGGAGGGGGCGAAGCAGATTCTCATGGAACGCTTCGCCGAGGATGCCGAGCTGGCGGGCGAGCTGCGCGAGCGGCTGTGGCGGAAAGGGATCCTCCACGCCCGCCCCCTGGGCGAGCCCGGCCCCGAGGC
>JALVUB010000244.1 GCA_027023915.1 Sedimenticola sp. | reverse complement strand
GGCGCCACTTCATGAGCGGCTATCCGGCGGCCACCCTGGTGGCGGTGGGCGGCTACGGGCGCGGCGAGCTTCACCCGGCCTCGGACATCGATCTGCTCATTCTGGTGCGGAACCCCCCGTCGGAAAATGAAAAGGAGACGTTGGAGACGCTGGTGCGCTTTCTCTGGGACGTGGGGCTTGAGGTGGGCCACAGCGTGCGCACCCTGGATCAGTGCGTGGAGGAGGCCACCGCCGATGTGACCGTGGTCACCAATCTGATGGAGTCACGCTACCTGGCGGGGGACGAAACCCTGTTTCACGCCATGCGCCAGGCCACGGGACCGGATCGCATCTGGCCCAGCGACCGTTTTTTCACCGCCAAGCTGGAAGAGCAGGCCAGGCGCCACGCCCGTTTCGAGGACAGCGCCTACAACCTGGAGCCAAACATAAAATCCAGCCCGGGCGGGCTGCGAGACATCCAGATGATCGGCTGGGTGGTGAAGCGCCACTTCGGCGCCCAGACCCTGCTGGAACTGCTTCATCGCGGCTTTCTCACCGAAAGCGAGTACGGCGCCCTCATGGATGGCCAGGCCCTGCTGTGGAAGATCCGCTTTGCCCTCCACCTCATAACCGGCCGCCACGACGACCGTCTTCTGTTTGAACATCAGCGTGCCATCGCGCGCCAGTTCGGCTACAGCGATGACGATGCCAACCTGGCGGTGGAAACCTTCATGCAGGACTACTACCGCACGGTAATGGAGCTGAACCGCCTCAACGAGATGCTGTTGCAACTTTTCCGCGAGGCAATTCTGGAAGCGGATCATCCCAAGGAGATCATCCCCATCAACAGACGCTTCCGCGCGGTGAACGGCTATCTGGAAGTGAGCGACAACGGGCTCTTCGTCAGGTACCCCTTCGCCCTGCTGGAACTCTTCCTGGTGATGACCGAGCACCAGGAGCTGAAAGGGGTGCGGGCCAGCACCATCCGCCTGGTGCGCGCCCACCTCCATCTGGTGGATGAACGTTTCCGCAACGACATTCGCGCCCGCTCTCTCTTTTTGGAGATTTTGCGGCAGCCCCACGGCATCACCCACGAGCTGCGGCGCATGCACCGTTACGGCGTGCTGGCCCGCTACATTCCCGCCTTCGGGCGTATCACCGGGCGCATGCAGTTCGACCTGTTCCACGTCTATACCGTGGACGAACACAGTTTGATGGTGGTACGCAACCTGCGGCGCTTTTCACTGCCCCGGTTTGCCCATGAGTTTCCTCTCTGTTCACAGGTGTTTCAGCGGCTGGCCAAGCCGGAACTGATCTACCTGGCGGGTCTCTTCCACGACATCGCCAAGGGACGCGGTGGCGACCATTCACTGTTGGGCGCGGATGATGCACGCGATTTCTGCCGTCGGCATCAGCTTTCCGAATACGACAGCAACCTGGTGGCCTGGCTGGTGCGCCACCACCTGGTGATGTCGGCCACCGCCCAGCACAAGGATATCGAGAACCCGCTGGTGGTTCGCCGGTTCGCCGAGGAGATGGGCGACCTGTCCCGACTGGATTACCTCTATCTGCTCACGGTAGCCGACATCCGCGCCACCAACCCGGCGCGCTGGAACTCCTGGACCGCCTCTCTTCTAAACCGCCTCTATCACGACACCCGCAACCTGCTGCTGCGCGGCCTGGAGGCAGCACCGGGTCAGGTGGAGCTTGTGGCCGCCAAGCAGGCGGAAGCGAAACGGCAGTTGCTCGAACAGGGTTTTGACGAAGGGGCCATCATCGCCCTCTGGAGTCAGCTCACCCTCGAACATTTTCTCCAGAGCGACCCGGACGAGATCACCTGGCACACAGCACTGGCGCTGAACCACGCCGGCGGTGGACAACCCCTGGTGGCGTTG
The DNA here is from genome assembly GCA_027023915.1 of Sedimenticola sp. Classification (GTDB taxonomy): domain Bacteria; phylum Pseudomonadota; class Gammaproteobacteria; order Chromatiales; family Chromatiaceae; genus Thiolapillus. Next base: position 3,063 of record JALVUB010000244.1, on the reverse strand, counting down.
CGGCGCTCCCGCAGCCGGGGTTGCGACGAAATCTTCATCGTCACCCCCGACCGCAAGGGGCTCTTTGTGCGCTGCGCCGCTCTCATCGACCGTCTGCATCTCAACATTCTGGAAGCCCGCATCCATACCTCCGACGAAGGGCTGGCCTTCAACAGCTTTTTCGTGTTGGAACACGACGGCAGTCACATGGAAGAGGGCTACCGGTGGCAAGAGGTGGTGGAAACCCTCCAGAAAGGGCTGCTGGAAGAGGGGATACCCGAAGTGACGAGGCACCCCCTGCCCAAGCGGCTGAAACAGTTCGCGCGGGAACCGGAAATCACCATCGTGCAGGAAACGGCCCACCATCAGACCAAGCTGCGGGTGCAAAGCATCGACCGCCCTGGTCTGCTTTCACTCATCGCCAAAGTGCTGGCGGAACAGGAGGTGAGAGTCCTCCAGGCCAAGATCACCACAGTGGGAGCGGAAGCGGACGACACCATCACCATCGCCGACAAGCAGGGGAATCCGCTGGACAATCCCCAACGTCTGGAGGCGTTAACCCGGCGGCTGCGGGAAACGCTCGCCTGACTTGCGCGCCACGCGGTCGCGCAGATAGACCGGCAAGGCCCGCTCCGGCGGCACGCCACCCTTGTCGATGAAAAGAGCCGCGCCCACGGCAGCCACGTCCTGGGCGTGGATCTGCTGCTGATGCAGCACGAGGGTCGGTTGAAATCTGGGCATCAGCGCTTCCAGGTGGGCATCCCAGCCGCTGCCCACCGCCACCCAGTCGTTACGGACGGGTGCCTGGACGCGCGACGGGGGCGCCACCTGCTCATCCACCAGAAAACGGGGCACCTCCCCGGTCATCTCTACTGCCGCCCAGTAAAGCTCGTCCATGCGGGCGTCGAGCGCGGGAAGCAGATGCCGCCCGCCACTCTGGCGGTACCCACCCTGGGCTAGGCTCAAAAGCGTGGAAACAGGCACCAGTGGCAGATCGGCGCCCAGAGCCAGTCCCTGGGCCACGGCGGCGGCGATACGCACGCCGGTGAAGGAACCCGGCCCACGAGAAAAAGCGATGGCGTCGAGTGCCCCCAATGCCAACTCCGACCCGGCGAGCAGCTCTTCCACCATGGGCAGCACCAGGGCGCTGTGCTCTCGCGGCGCCAGACGGTGGCGCTCGGCAACGGCGCCGTCAAGATGGAGCGCCACGGAGCAGCTCGATTCGGTGGTGTCGATGGCAAGCAGTTTCAATGTCAGGCCGAGAGTCTTTCAGTGTATTCCCTTGCCTCCCGCCTCGCCTCTTCCAGGCGTTTGCTCAAGGAGCGTTCCAACGTACGGTAGACTTGAATTTCGGCCCGCTGATATATGGTTTCGGGAATCTGACCGGCGAAGGTGACCAGGGCGTTACAAAAGGCCACCTCCGCCTCCAGGGAGGAGATCTGTATCTTGTATCGCGCCGGCAATGGACGTTTGCGCTTCACCATCCTGGCAATTTTACATGGAAAGCCCGGTCAATAGGGCAGAGGCCACTATCATGGCCGTTTGATTTTTCCCGCAACGCCTCGATGGAGAAAATTTTGAACATTCATACCAATGTGTTTCGGGATATCTGGCCAGCCCCTGGCCCTGTGCTAGACTCAGAAAGAAAGAAACGCTGGAAACATGCGGTGAAAAAGCATTTTTTTGGCTGATCGACAATTTTGGACAATTATACTAATCATGAGCCTGCTTGAATCACTGCGCCTCTCCTCTCCCTATTTCGACGGCAATGCGCCGTTCATCGAAAGCCTTTATGAGTCCTGGCTGGAAGACCCCGACAGCGTACCCGAAGCCTGGCGCAACCAGTTCGAAACCCTGCCCCAGGTGGATGGTTACAGCGGTCGCGACCCCTCCCACCGCAAGATCCAGCAAAATTTCCGCCGTCTTGGTCAAAGATGCCATCCCCACCCCCCAGCCGGCGCCAGCGAGGCAGTGGCCGCCGTGGCAGCCGCCAAACAGGCCTCTGTGCTGCGGCTGGTCAACGCCTACCGGGTGCGGGGACACCAGAATGCCGACCTTGATCCCCTCCGCCTCACTGAAGTGGAGCCACTGCCTGAACTGACCCTTGCCTTCCACAATCTGGGCAAGGAAGACCTCGATCAGGTGTTCAACACCGGCTCCCTTTTCGCCCCTGAGCGACTGCCACTGCGCGAGATCGTCGAACTGTTGCAAAAGGTCTATACCGGCACCGTCGGTTCTGAGTACATGCACATCACCGACACGGTGGAGAAGCGCTGGATCCAGCAGCGGCTGGAGACCTACCGCACCCGGCCGGAGCTGGAAGCGGACGACAAACGTTGGATTCTGCGCATGCTCACGGCCGCAGAGGGACTGGAAAAATATCTCCATACCCGCTTTGTCGGCCAGAAGCGCTTTTCCCTTGAGGGCGGCGAATCGCTGATCCCGTTGCTGGACGAGCTGATCCAGCGCGCGGGGCGCAACGGCTTGCAGGAGATCGTGATTGGCATGACCCACAGGGGCCGGATCAACGTACTCACCAATCTCATCGGCAAGCCTCCCGCCGAAATATATGATGAGTTTCAGGACCGGGGCCGTCGCCATGGCATCATGACCACCGGTGACGTCAAATACCATCAGGGCTTCTCCAGCAGCGTGGAGACGCCGGGCGGCATCGTCCATGTGGCCCTGGGCTTCAACCCCTCCCACCTGGAGATCATCGATCCGGTGGTGCAAGGCTCGGTGCGCGCGCGCCAGCGCCGTCGGGCCGATTCCTCCGGCGACCAGGTGCTGCCGGTCTTGATCCACGGCGACGCCGCCTTCGCCGGCCAGGGGGTGGTGCAGGAAACCTTCAACCTCTCCCAGGCGGAGGGCTTCGCCACCGGCGGCACCGTCCACATCGTGGTCAACAACCAGATCGGCTTCACCACCTCAGACCCGGTGAACAGCCGCTCCACCACTTACTGCACCGACGTGGCCAAGATGGTCCAGGCGCCCATCTTCCACGTCAACGGCGACGATCCCGAGGCGGTGATCTTCGTCACCCGCCTGGCGCTGGACTACCGCAACCACTTCCACAAGGACGTG
>JALVUB010000243.1 GCA_027023915.1 Sedimenticola sp. | reverse complement strand
CTCCAGCACCGCCACCTGTGCGCGGAACGGGGCCTGGACCCGGAACAGACCTATTTCGATCTGCTGGCGCGCCACCTGGGCAACCGCATCGCCTGTCCCCTCCATCGCGGCGCCCGCCGGGCGGCGGGCTTTTCCGAAAACGAACTGAAACGGCTGGAAAAACTATGCGCAAACTGATGCTTCTGCTGGCGTTGTTGGCCGGCGGCGCCCAGGCGCAACAGGTGGACCTGCTGGTCTACCGGGTGAAGGAGAGCGGTCTGCCGCCCTACCTGAGCCGCATCCTGGTCTCCGACGCCTTCGTGCGCATCGACGAGGGCGCCGACAGCCAGGCCGGCTACACCCTCTACAACCGGGTCTCCCACCGCCTCTACAACGTGGACCCGGAAGAGCGGACGGTGCTGATCCTGACGCCGCCCCGGCGCCAGCCGGCGGCGCCCGACGGCTTCCGCATGAGCGCCCAATACCGCCCGCAACCCGACGCGCCCAAGGTGGGTGGCAGACAGCCCGGGCACCTGGAGCTGCTGGCCCAGGGCAAGAGTTGCCGCACGCTTCAGGTGGTGGAAGGGGTGCTGCCGCGCGCGGTGCAGGGGTTGCGCGAACTGCGGCTGGCCCTGGCCCGGTTGCAGCGCGAGCCGGCCCCGGGGTCGGAAACATCCCCTTGCGAGCTGGCCGAATATCTTTACGCCCCCGCGCGTCATCTCGACCACGGCCTGCCCCTGCTCGACGTGATGCCGGAAAAGCGCCAGGAGCTGGTCGATTACGATCCGGCCTTCGACGCGCCGGACAGCCTGTTCGAAGTACCTTCGGACTATGAAGTGGTGACCCCGCCGCCGCTTTGACGCCGCTTTCCCCCGGTGGAGACCGTTCTTGCCGTCTCCAGAAAATCCCGCATCCACGCCCGCGCGCTGTCCTCTTCGCGGATGGCGGCCTGCAGGGTGCCGTGCAGCCCCTCGGCGCCCAGGGGGCGGGCGGCCAGGGTGCCGTTGGCCAGGTACTCGGCCAGCGCCCAGTCGGGGAGGGCGGCCACCCCGCGGCGGCTGGCCACCAGTTGCGCCATCATCACCGTCAGCTCGGTGTGCCGTACCCGCGCCGGGGTGACACCGGCGGGGTCGAGAAAACGGGTGAACAGATCCAGCCGCTCGCGGGCCACCGGGTAGGTGATGAGGGTTTCGCCCGCCAGGTCTTCCGGTTCGACAAAAGCCTTTTCCGCCAGGGGGTGCCGGGGATGCATGGCCAGCAATGCCTGGTAGCGGAACAGCGGCTGGTAGCGGATGCCGGGCAGGGGGCGGGGGTCGGAAGTGACCACCAGATCCACCTCGCCCCGTTCCAGGGCCGGCAGCGGATCGAAGGTGAAGGCGGTGGTGAGATCCATCTCCACCTCGGGCCAGAGATCGCGGAAGCGGTCCATGGCCGGCATCAGCCAGGCGAAACAGCTGTGGCACTCGATGGCGATGTGGAGCCGGCCTTCGTGGGCCAGCCCCATCCGCTCCAGGTCGCGCCGCGCGGCTTCCACCCTGGGCAGCACCTCTTCGGCCAGCCGCCGCAACCGCTCCCCCTGGCGGGTGAGGCGCAGGGGCCGGGTTTTGCGCACGAACAGGGGCGCCCCCACCTGCGCCTCCAGCGCCTTGAGCTGATGGGAGAGGGCCGACTGGGTGAGATGGAGCCGACGGGCCGCCGCCGCCAGGCTGCCCTGTTCCGCCAGGGCGGCGATGGTACGCAGGTGCCGCAGATCGAAATGAACGGAACTCAACGAAACATGAAAAAAATTGAGTAGCTTTCATCATTCTCCTTCGCCAGACTCTCCCGGTCAACCCAATCGACCGGAGAAAGGAGCATGAAGACGCACAACCTGGGATTTCCGCGCATCGGCGCCCATCGTGAACTGAAATTCGCCCTGGAGCGGTACTGGCGGGGCGAACTCCCGCGCCCGGCCCTGGAGGAGACCGGACGCAAGCTGCGCGCCGACCACTGGCGGCGGCAGCGCCGGGCGGGACTGGATCTGGTCCCCGTGGGCGATTTCTCTTTCTACGACCAGGTGCTGGACATGAGCGCCCTGCTGGGCGTGGTGCCGGAGCGGTTCGGCTGGGACGGCGGCGAAGTGGACCTCGACCTCTGTTTTCGCATGGCGCGGGGCAGGGCGCCGCGCGGCGAGCCGGCCGCCGCCTGCGAGATGACCAAGTGGTTCGACACCAACTATCACTATCTGGTGCCCGAAGTGGTGGAAGGGCAGCGTTTCCGCCTCTCGTCGGAGCGGCTGTTCCAGGAGGTGGCGGAGGCCCAGGCCCAGGGCATTCCCGCCAAGCCGGTGCTCATCGGCCCCGTCACCTGGCTCTGGCTGGCCAAGGCGAAGGGCCGCCCCTTCGACCGGCTGGTGTTGCTGGACGAGCTGCTGCCCGTCTATGGCGAAATCCTGGCCCGTCTGGCCGGGCAGGGGGTGGAGTGGGTGCAGATGGACGAGCCCGCCCTGGTGCTCGATCTGCCGCCGGCCTGGAAACAGGCTTTCGAAAGCGCCTATCACCGCCTCCACACCGCGCCGGTGAAGCTGCTGCTCACCACCTATTTTGGCGGCTTGGAAGACAACCTGGGGCTGGCCATGGGGTTGCCCACGGAAGGCATCCATCTGGACCTGGCAAGGGCGCCGGAGCAGCTCGAACCGGCCCTCGACCGCCTGCCGCCCTACAAGGTGCTCTCCCTGGGCGTTGTGGACGGCCGCAACGTCTGGCGCGCCGATCTGGAGGGGGTGCTCGAACGGCTGGAGCCGGTGGCCCGCCGCATCGGCCTGGAGCGGCTCTGGCTGGCGCCCTCCTGCTCGCTGCTGCATGTGCCGGTGGACCTGAACCTGGAGGAGACCCTGGACGAGGAACTGCGCGGCTGGCTCGCCTTCGCCACCCAGAAGCTGGAAGAGGTGACCACCCTGGGGCGGGCGCTCAGGGAAGGCCGGGAGACGGTGAGCGCGGCGCTGGCGGCCTCGCGCCGGGCGCGCGAGAGCCGCCGGGCCTCCCGCCGCATCCATCGTCCCGAAGTGGCCCGCCGCCTCGCGGCGGTGGACGATACCCTGCTTTCCCGCCACAGCCCCTATGAAATCCGGCGTCCCCTGCAACGCGCCCGGCTGGGGCTGCCGCTCTTTCCCACCACCACCATCGGCTCCTTCCCCCAGACCGACCGCATCCGCAAGGCGCGCCGTGACTTTCGCCAGGGGGTGATGGCGGAGGCCGACTACCACGCCTTCCTGCAAAACGAAATCGCCCGGGTGGTGGCCTGGCAGGAAGCGTGCGGGCTGGACATGCTGGTTCACGGCGAGCCCGAGCGCAACGACATGGTGGAGTATTTCGGCGAGCGGCTCGAAGGCTTCGCCTTCACCGGCAACGGCTGGGTGCAGTCCTATGGGTCACGCTGCGTCAAGCCGCCCATCCTCTACGGCGACGTCGTCCGCCCGGCGCCCATGACGGTGGAGTGGATCACCCACGCCCAGTCCCTCACCGACAGGTCGGTGAAGGGGATGCTCACCGGCCCGGTGACCCTGCTCAACTGGTCCTTCGTGCGCGACGACCAGCCCCGTGCCGACACCTGCGCCCAGCTCGCCCTGGCCCTGCGCGACGAGGTGCTGGATCTGGAAGCGGCCGGCATCCGCGCCATCCAGATCGACGAGGCGGCCCTGCGGGAAGGATTGCCGCTGCGGCGGGACCGCTGGGGCGAATATCTCGGCTGGGCGGTGCGCGCCTTCCGCTTGGCGGCTTCGGGCGTGCGCGACGAGACCCAGATCCACACCCACATGTGCTATTCGGAGTTCAACGACATCCTTCCCGCCATCGCCGAAATGGATGCCGATGTCATCACCATCGAAACTTCGCGCTCGCAGATGGAGCTCCTCGACGCCTTCGAGGATTTTGAGTACCCCAACGAGATCGGCCCCGGCGTTTACGACATCCACTCGCCCAACGTGCCCACGGTGGAAGAGATGGCCGCGCTCATGCGCCTGGCGGCGCGGCGGATTCCCCCGGAACGGCTCTGGGTCAATCCCGACTGCGGCCTCAAGACCCGCCGCTGGGAAGAGGTGGAACCCGCCCTGCGCAACATGGTGAAGGCGGCGGAACGGTTGCGGCGGGAGTTCGGCGAGACGCAGGGCGTGGGCTAGGGGTTGCAACCCGCGGGCGCAGGGACGCGCCTCCCACGGCATCAACCACAAGCCGCGCCACGGGCGTCCGGGTCAGACACCTCATGCCCCAGCGCCTCGGTCACAAGCCGATTCAGGCTCTTCCCCCGGGCCTTTGCCACCACCGCCGCCCTGGCGTGCCGATCCTTCGGGATGCGCACATTGAACCTCCCGGAAAAGCCGCGCCTGATTTCGATACCCTTTTCGCGGCACACTTCAACGAAGACTTGCAGAGACTTTCGGCCCTCCCGCTTCAGACCTTCGATGTGCCTGGCGTAGAAAGCCACCCCCCGTTCACACCGACGAATTCACCCCGAAACATCTCGATATCCGCGCCCGGCCAGGTGTCGGCTGGTCTGAAGGGAACCTTGATTTTTCGAGGTGCCCTGAAGCCTGACCTATCCGGGGTTCCGCCCGCTTCTTTCCCGATTCAGCGCCAGCAGCCGCCGCAGGATCTCTTCATCGGCCATTTCCGGGGTGTAGTCGTCCCAGCCGTAGGCCAGGCCACCGCCTGGTCCAGGGCCTGATGGGCGTGCGCCAGCCAGGCGGGGCGCTGGTTGTAGAGGTTGGTGAGGGTGCGCTGCTTCAGTTCTTTCTCATGGCCCGCCCTGGGGACGCTCCGGTCGGGATAGCCGGGAACCACCTCGGGAATGCGCTCCACCCATTCCGGCGGGTTGAGCCAGTTGTCGCGCAGCGCCACCAGCTTGCGGGCGGCCTCGGCGATGGCGGAGGCCTGCGGGTTGGCGTAATCGGCGGGGTCGCGGTCGGGGGTGAGGCCCGGGGGAAAGGGGAAGGTTTCGAAGGTGGTGGTG
>JALVUB010000242.1 GCA_027023915.1 Sedimenticola sp. | reverse complement strand
GCGTTCTCAGCCTCGCGCCGATGCTGGCCGAAACCGTACGCCGAGTGAACAACGAAGAATCCCTGAGCGCTATGTTCGATCGGTTAGAGCTCGTATAAAACGCCAGATAACAACAGGCTAATCCCGACCCCAGAAACCCGCCCCTCAAGCGGGTTTTGTTTTTTATGTCCTCTTGCTACAGGCATCTGGCGTCTGGCGTGCTTTTCCTGCATAATCGCGCCCCCGCGGAATCCTCCGTGGTTTTATATCAACCTCTCTGGCCAACCTGGTCGCGGGAAGCCCGAGAGCATACTGGAGACATACCATGTCCAATGAATTCCTGCTGAATGCAGAAAGCCGCAGCGATACAGGGAAAGGTGCGAGCCGCCGCCTGCGTCGTCTGCAAGAACGTGTTCCTGGCATCCTCTACGGTGGCGAAGCCGAGCCGCAGATGATCAGCGTTGAACTGCGCGAGCTGAAAAAAGCCCTGGAAAACGAAGCGTTCTACAGCCACATCCTCACCCTCAAGCTAGACGGTGCTGATGTTCAAGCCGTACTGCGTGACATGCAGCGTCATCCGGCCAAAGGCCACCCGCTGCACGTGGATCTGCTGCGCGTCGACAAGACCCACAAGATCACCATGAGCGTTCCCTTGCACTTCACCAACGAAGAAAGCTCCATCGGCGTGAAAAAGCAAGGCGGCGAGATCCAGCACAACTTCGCAGAAGTAGAAGTGAGCTGTCTGCCCCAGCACCTGCCTGAGTTCATCGAGGTGGACATGGCTAACGCTGAGCTAGACTCCGTTGTTCACTTGTCCGATTTGAAACTGCCGAAAGGCGTGGAACTGACCCAGCTCGCACTGGGCGAAGACCACGACCAGCCGGTGGCCGCGGTTCACCAACCCAAAGTGCGTGCGTCTTCCGATGATGACGACGCAGCAGAAGGCGAAGAAGCCGCAAGCGAGGAATAAGACCTACCGTGGCGGATCCCGTTCGACTGATCGTAGGCCTGGGCAACCCGGGCCGCGAATACGAAGACACCCGCCACAATGCTGGCGTCTGGTATGTGGACGCCCTGGCCCGACGTCAGGGCGTCTTCCTTACCGAAGACAAGAAATATTTCGGCCTCACCGCCACCTTTTCCTTTGAAGGCGAAACAATCCGCCTCCTGGTACCGACCACCTTCATGAACCGCAGTGGTCAGGCCACCGCCGCTCTGGCGAATTTCTTCAAGATCCCCGTTACGCAGATACTGGTTGCTCACGACGAGCTCGACCTGCCCCCCGGCTGCGCCCGCTTCAAGCAAGGCGGCGGCCACGGCGGCCACAACGGTCTGCGTGATATTATTAGCCGGCATGGCAACAGCCGTGATTTTTACCGCCTGCGTCTAGGCATCGGCCACCCCGGCTCTGCTGACCGGGTTACGCCCCATGTGCTGAGCAAACCCTCCAAAGCCGACCGAGACCTGATCGATCGCGCCATCGATGAAGCTGTCCACAACACCGCCGATATGCTTCGCGGCGACCTGAATAGCGCCATGAACCGACTCAACGGCTTCAAGGCATAAAAGCCGCTGCTGCGCTTCAAGTTGTGGAGCAATCCTGATACCACAACCCCGCGCCCACACCCTGCCCGCAACTCGTTGCTTTAAACCAAGAAAAGTGACCCTCGCGTTGAGGCTTGTAGCTTGTAGCGTGTCGCTCATGTAGCATTGCGGCCTCGAAAAATGGAGGTCTGTCATGGGTTTCAAATGCGGTATCGTCGGTCTGCCCAACGTGGGCAAATCCACCTTGTTCAACGCGCTCACCAAAGCGGGTATTGATGCCGAGAACTTTCCGTTCTGCACCATTGAACCCAATACCGGTGTGGTTCCAGTACCGGACCCCCGCCTGGACAAGCTGGAAGCCATCGTCAATCCGGAGCGAGTGCTGCCCGCCACCATGGAATTCGTCGACATCGCAGGCCTGGTAGCCGGCGCCTCTAAAGGTGAGGGCCTGGGCAACAAGTTTCTCGCCAACATCCGCGAAACTGACGCTATCGCCCACGTGGTTCGCTGCTTCGACGATGAAAACGTCATCCACGTATCGGGCAAGGTATCCCCACTGGACGATATCGCCGTGATCAATACCGAGCTGGCCCTCGCCGACCTAGACACGGTGGAAAAAGCACACTTCCGCGCCACCAAGGCGGCCAAAGGTCAGGACAAGGACGCCAAAGGTTTGCTGCCGGTACTGGACAAGGTACTGCCCGCCCTTAATGAAGGCGACCCGGCCCGTTCCGTGGAACTCACAGACGATGAGCGCAAGGCGATTAAAAGCCTCAATCTGCTGACGCTGAAGCCGACCATGTACATCGCCAACGTGGACGAAGGGGGCTTTGAAGACAATGCCCTGCTGGACGCCGTGCGCGACCTGGCCGAGAAAGAAAATTCCTCAGTAGTGCCCATCTGCGCCAAAATTGAATCGGAAATTGCTGAGTTGGACGACGAAGAAAAAGCCGACTTCCTCGCCGACCTGGGCATGGAAGAGCCGGGCCTGAATCGAGTCATTCGCGCCGGCTTTGATTTGCTCGGCCTGCAGACCTACTTCACCGCCGGCGTTAAGGAAGTACGCGCCTGGACCGTGCGCGTTGGTGCCACCGCGCCCCAGGCCGCAGGCGTGATCCACACGGATTTTGAGAAAGGCTTCATCCGTGCCGAAGTCACCGGCTACGAAGACTATATCGCCAACAATGGCGAACAAGGCGCCAAGGAAGCCGGTAAATGGCGCCTTGAAGGCAAGGAATACATCGTCAAAGACGGCGACGTGGTGCATTTCCGGTTCAACGTTTAAAGCGACACGGCCCCTGGCCACAAAAAAGCCGCGCCCAAATTTTGGACGCGGCTTTTTTTGTTCAACTCAAGCCAAAACTCATTCGCGCCTCAGCTTTACACTTTTAATGGTTTGAACGTTGAACGTTGAACGTTGAACGTTGAACGTTGAACGTTGAACGTTGAACGTTGAACGTTGAACGGATTCTAGTCCGTACCGCCCGCGTTCACCGGCTCGAAATCTTCATTATTCAACTCCGGCAGTTTCTCATCGCAACCCTGAATGCCCTGCTTCTTCAGGTTGGTGCAGACCCGATCCAGTTTGTTATCCACCGCATGCATGTGATCCAGCAAAAGATGGATCGCTTCAGCCACCGGGTCTGGCATATCATTGCTGACCCCATACGCCTGAAAACCAATTTTTTCGGCCATTTCCTGGCGAGTTTTCTCTTTCTCGGTCAACGGATGATTAATTACCCGACCAGGAATACCCACCACCGTGGCTCCTTCCGGCACTTCTTTGGTGACCACGGAGTTAGAGCCAATCTTGGCATTCTTGTGCACGGTAAACGGGCCCAACACTTTCGCCCCCGCACCGACAACCACTCCGTCTTCTAGGGTCGGGTGGCGTTTACCTTTACTCCAACTGGTCCCGCCCAGGGTCACGCCATGATAAAGCGTCACGTCATCGCCGATTTCCGCGGTTTCGCCAATGACCACCCCCATACCGTGGTCGATAAAGAAACGGCGGCCAATTTTGGCACCAGGGTGGATTTCAATGCCCGTCAACCAACGTGAAAAAGTGGAGAGCAAGCGCGCTAGCTGCTTAAAGTTTCGGGTCCACAAGCCATTCGCCAAGCGATGAAAAAGCACCGCGTGCAAGCCAGGGTAATTCAGCAGCACTTCCAGCGTATTGCGTGCCGCCGGGTCCCGGTGAAAGACCGAACGAATGTCCTCGCGCACTTGATTCAACATAACTACCTCATTTTGAAACCTAGGACCAAGGCCCATTAGGATGACACCAGTGGCCGTTTGCTATGGCCTATCGGCCCTCATCACGCTGCATTTTTTTCTCCAGCGCCACCAATACGCCGCGCAAAATGCTCATTTCCATTTTGTCCGGGCGAGCGCGCATGAACAAACGACGCATGCGTGTCATTACTTGACCTGGCTGTTGCGGATTTAAAAAACCACTCTGTGCCATCACCTTCTCCAAATGATCGAGAAAACCAGAGACCGCTTCATTGGTGGCCGGCGGTTCATCCCAGAACATTTCTGGCAGTGGCATCACTTCACGGCGGGAGCGAGATTCCTGCAACTCGAAATCATCCCCCAACAACGCAAGACGCAACTCGTAACTGATTAATTGAACCGCCGACGCCACATTCAAGACCCCATACTCTGGATTAGCGGGCACACTCACGTGGAGATTGCAGCGGCGCAGCTCGTCGTTGGTCAGCCCCCGGTCCTCACGACCGAACAACACCGCAATGCGGGTATCCTGCGGCGCATTGGCCAAATCGTGGGAGAGCTGTGCAGCCAACTGGCGCGGCGTCAGGCAGGGCCAGGGAATACGGCGTTGGCGCGCGCTAGTACCGATCACCAAAGTGGCGCCTTCCAGCGCCTCATCCACGCTGTTGCACACTTGCGCCGCCTCCAGCACGTCCCCGGCACCGGAGGCACGGGCGGTCGCCTCCACGCTGGGATAGGACTGTGGCTGCACCAACCGCAAGTCCGACAGGCCCATGGTTTTCATAGCCCGGGCAGCCGCGCCGATATTGCCGGGGTGGGAGGTTTCCACCATCACGATGCGCACATTTTCCAACATGGGAGGCCTCTCATTAAAAAAGGCGCTAATCTTAACACGGCGGCTGCCCTGATCGCGCGGGCTCTGCTACAATCCGCGCCCCGGAACGGGAACCTTGAGTCTCCCTGCCCCGCGCTCTTTAAAAACCGTTACGCCACACGTCATATTGAGGATAGATGCCATGCATGCGCCGCAAGTGAATATCGCCCTGCGAGCCGCCCGTCAGGCGGGTACTCTGATTCGTAGAGCTGCCGAAAGCAGTGATCCCTTATCAGTTACGCAAAAAGGCATGAACGACTTCGTTACCGAAGTAGATCGTGCTGCAGAAGCACGCATCATCGATGTGATCCGCAAGGCCTACCCGGACCACAGCAT
>JALVUB010000241.1 GCA_027023915.1 Sedimenticola sp. | reverse complement strand
TGCCCTATTGGAGCTGTTTCGCGACACACTCAAAGGCCTGGTGCCCCGCTACCGGGCGCTGGTGGAAGAGGGACAGATCGAGCTTTCCATGACCCCCTGGGGACACCCCATCGTCCCGCTGCTCAACGACTTCGCCAACATGAAGGAGGCGCAGCCCGCCGCGCCCACTCCCAGGTACGAACGCTATCCCGACGGCATGAATCGTTCCCGCTGGCATCTTGAACAGGGCCTGGAGAGCTTCCAACGCCACTTCGGTTTCAAGCCCAAGGGCGTGTGGCTGTCGGAAGGCGGCGTGAGCGACGATGCCCTGGCGTTGCTGGACGAGCTGGGCATTCAGTGGACCGCCTCGGGCGAATCGGTATGGCACCACAGCTGCCTTACTTCGAACTGCGATCCCGGCGAGATGGCATGCCGCAGCGCGCTGTTCATCCCCTACCGGCTGGAATCGGGCAACGTTCGCATCCATTTCCGAGATGACGGGCTGTCCGATCTCATCGGCTTCGAATACAGCAAATGGCACGCCGATGACGCGGTGGCCGATTTCGTTGGCCATCTGGAACGGATCGCCGACTCCCTGGGAGAGCGCGCTCCCCGACATGTGGTGAGCGTAATTCTCGACGGCGAAAACGCCTGGGAGTATTACCCGGACAACGGCCACTTCTTTCTGGAAAGCCTCTACCACCACCTCTCCCACCACGAACGCATCCAGCCCATCACCTTTACCGACCTGGAAGGCAGGGTGCGTGAAGAACGGCTGAAGCACCTGGTGGCGGGAAGCTGGGTTTATGGCAGCTTCTCCACCTGGATCGGCTCCGCCGACAAGAACCGCGCCTGGGATCTGCTGGTGGAAGCCAAGCAGTGTTATGACGACAAATTGAAGACCCTGCCACCCGAACGGCGGGCCGAAGCCACCCGCCTGCTGGCGGTGTGCGAGGGATCGGACTGGTTCTGGTGGTTCGGCGATTACAATCCCGCCCAAAGTGTGAGCGATTTCGACCGCCTTTTCCGGCTTCAGTTGCAAAAGCTCTATCGCCTGCTGGGCGTGAATCCGCCTGCCGCCCTGGACACCCCCATCTCCCGTGGAAACGGCAGCGCCGAGAACGCCGGCACCATGCGCCGCAACCGCTGAGGTCCACCGATGACCTACGATTTCGAGCAAAGGCGCGCCGGAGTGCTGCTGCATCCCACCTCCTTCCCTTCGGGAACCCTGAAGGACGGTGCCCTGTGGCTCGACTTTCTCGAAGCCAGCGGTCTCAATGTCTGGCAGATGCTGCCCCTGGGCGTTCCGCTGGCGGACCTGTCGCCTTACCAGTGTCTGTCGGCCTTTGCCTCCAATCCGGCACTGCTCGACGATCCACGGCCTCTGGATCAGAACGACCCCGCATTCAACCACTGGTGCGAAACACAGGCCCACTGGCTGGATGATTACGCCCTGTTCCGTTGTATCAAAACGCAGCAGAACGGCCTGCCATGGACCCTTTGGCCGGAACCGCTGAAATGGCGCCATCCCCAGGCCCTGGCTGCTGTGTGCGAGGCGCATCAACAAACCCTGCTGGCTTTCAAATGGGAACAGTTTCAACTGTGGCAGCAGTGGCGCGCGCTGCGCGACGAGGCCCACCGCCGCAACATAAGGCTGTTTGGCGACATGCCCATATTCGTGGCCCACGACAGCGCCGACGTCTGGTCCTGCCCCAGACGTTTTCTGCTGGATGAAAAAGGAGAAGCCACCTGGGTGGCTGGCGTGCCCCCGGACTACTTTTCCGAGGACGGGCAACGCTGGGGCAACCCTCACTACGACTGGGAATACCATCAGAATGAGGGGTTCCAGTGGTGGATCGACCGCCTGCGCCACCATCTGGAATGGTTCGATCTGATCCGCATCGACCATTTCCGCGGCCTGCAAGCGGTTTGGATGATAGACGCGGCCGCCGAAACGGCGCGCGAGGGCCACTGGCGGGAGGTACCCGGCGACGCCCTGCTGGCCCGTCTGCACGACGCCCTCGGCTGCCTTCCCCTGGTGGCCGAGGATCTGGGCACCATCACGCCCGAAGTGCGTGCCCTGAAAGCGAAGTATCATCTGCCCGGCATGGCCATTCTTCAATTCGCCTTCGATGGTTTTGATGACAACCCCAACAAGCCGCAGAACATCAGCCCCGACACTGTCGCCTACACCGGAACCCACGATAATGACACCACCCGAGGCTGGTTCCTGTCCCTCGACCCGGGCATGCAGGCCCATGTGCGCGGCGTGCTTGGCATTGGCGATGAAGACGACGTGGTGGAGGCGATGATCCGTGCCACACTGGAGACCCGCGCCTGTCTGGCGGTGATCCCGTTGCAGGACTTCCTGGGACTGGGCAGCGAAGCACGCATGAACGTTCCCGGCCAGGCCGAGGGTAACTGGCGCTGGCGGTTCCACTGGTCACAACTGGCCACCCCGGGCCTTGCCGATCACATCCGCGAACAGATCGTTCACAGTCAACGCGCGGTGTCACCATGAACCCACTGGAACGACTGCAACAGGGGCGCCACCACGACCCCTTCGACTATCTGGGTCGCCATCCCCACCATGACGGCTGGATCATCCGCGCCTTCATGCCCCAGGCGGAACAGGTAGAGCTAGAAAACGCGGGACCGATGAAGCGCGTGGAGGGCAGCGATCTTTTCGTGTTGCGTCTTACCCAACAGGAAAACAAGAAGCTGCCCCGTCACTACCGGCTGCGCTGGCAGGAAAAGCTCGATGGATCCTGGCACGAAGCCATCTCACCCTACAGTTTCGACCCACAGCTCAGCGACTGGGATCTCCATCTCTTCGGCGAGGGGCGGCACCACCACCTGTGGCGCATCCTCGGCTCCCATCTCAGGGAGATCGACGGCATCGCCGGCGCCCTCTTCGCCGTCTGGGCGCCCGGCGCCCAGCGGGTGAGCGTGGTGGGCGACTTCAACGGTTGGAACGGTCTGCGCCATCCCATGCGCAATCGCGGCGGCTCCGGTGTCTGGGAACTCTTCATTCCCGGCCTGCGGGCGGGCGACGCCTACAAATATGAAATTCTCGGACCCAAGGGACAACTGCTTCTGAAGACCGACCCCTACGCCCAGCGCATGGCCTTGCGCCCAGACACCACCTCCATCCTGGTGGATGAAAACTGTTACGAATGGCGCGACGACGCCTGGATGACGCGCCGTCCACAGTGGGACTGGCAGAAGGAACCCATCGCCATCTACGAAGTGCACCTGGGCTCGTGGAAACGCCATGCCGATGGCGGTTTCCGCGGCTACCGGGAACTGGCGGACGAGCTGCTGCCGGAGGTGCGCAAGCTCGGCTACACCCATGTGGAGCTGCTGCCGGTGATGGAACACCCCCTGGACGAATCCTGGGGCTATCAGGTTTCGGGCTATTACGCGCCCACGGCACGCCACGGCACGCCCGATGACTTCCGCCATTTCGTCGATCGCGCTCACCGCCTGGGGCTGGGGGTGTTCCTGGACTGGGTGCCCGCCCACTTTCCCCGTGACGAGTTCGCCCTGGCCCGCTTCACCGGCGAGCCTTGCTACGAACACCCCGATCCCCGGCGCGGCGAGCACAAGGACTGGGGCACGCTGATCTTCGACTACGGCCGCAACGAGGTGCGCAACTTCCTCCTGGCCAACGCCATCTACTGGATCGAGGAGTTCCACATAGACGGCCTGCGGGTGGACGCCGTGGCCTCCATGCTCTATCTCGATTACTCGCGTCAGGAGGGCGAATGGCTGCCCAACCAGCATGGCGGGCGCGAAAACCTGGAGGCCATCGGCTTTCTGCGCGAGCTCAACGAAGTGATCCACGCCCGCTTTCCCGGCGCTGTCACCATCGCCGAGGAGTCCACCGCCTGGCCCATGGTGTCACGACCCACCTACATGGGCGGCCTGGGCTTTTCAATGAAATGGAACATGGGCTGGATGCACGACACCCTCAACTATTTCCAGACCGATCCCATCTACCGCAAGTACCACCACAACCAGCTCACCTTCAGCCAGCTTTATCTCTGGAGCGAGAACTTCGTTCTTCCCTTCTCCCACG
Organism: Sedimenticola sp.; assembly: GCA_027023915.1. Classification (GTDB taxonomy): domain Bacteria; phylum Pseudomonadota; class Gammaproteobacteria; order Chromatiales; family Chromatiaceae; genus Thiolapillus. Next base: position 932 of record JALVUB010000241.1, on the reverse strand, counting down.
ACGAAGTGGTCCATCTGAAGAAGAGTCTGCTGGAGAAGATGCCGGGTGACCCCTGGCAGCAGTTCGCCAACCTGCGGCTGCTCTACGCCTACCACTACGCCCATCCGGGCAAGAAACTGCTCTTCATGGGGGGAGACTTCGGCCAGCGCGCCGAATGGAACGCCACCGGTCAGCTCGAATGGCCCCTGCTTGACGTTCCCGAACACCAGGGCCTGCGGCAACTGGTGGCCGACCTCAACCACCTCTACACCCATGAGCCCGCCCTCCACCAGGGCGATTTTCTTTCCGACGGGTTCCAGTGGATCGACTGTCATGACAGTGAACAGTCGGTGCTCAGCTTCATCCGCCGCGCGCCCGACAATCCCGACGACATTCTGGTGTGCGTCTTCAACTTCACCCCGGTTCCCCGGCTGGGCTATCGTATCGGCGTGCCGCCGGCACGCGCCTGGCGCGAGGTGCTTAACTCCGACTCGGTGTGGTACGGCGGCAGCAACCTGGGCAACGCCGGCCGCCTGGAAAGTCTGGCCGAGCCCTGGATGGGGTTCGATCACTCTCTGCTGTTGACCCTGCCACCGTTGGCGGGACTGGTGCTCAAACCGGAGCGTTAGTCATCCATGAAAATTCTGTTTGCCGCAAGCGAAGCCTATCCCCTGGTAAAAACCGGCGGCCTGGGCGATGTGATCCACAGCCTGCCGCGCGCCCTCCAGCGGCTGGGCGCCGAGGTGCGGGTGGTGCTGCCCGCCTACCGAGTGGTGCTGGAGCAGATGGAATCGCTGCGCATCCGTCGCTGGCTCCAGGTGCAGGGGGCCGGCCGGCTGCATGAGGTCCGGCTGCTGGAGACTGGGGACCAATACCTGGGCGTGCCGCTGCTGTTGGTGGACGCCCCCCTGTTATTCGATCGCCCGGGCAACCCCTATCTCCATCCCGATGGC
>JALVUB010000240.1 GCA_027023915.1 Sedimenticola sp. | reverse complement strand
CCGGTAACGGGCCACGAACTCGCTGCCGCGATCGCCCCCACCAAGATTGATGCCCAGGCTCAGGTTGCGGGTGACCTTGCGCCCGGCATAGACCCTGGTTTTACTCAGCTTTCCGGGCCTCTGGCCGGTCAACAGCATGGAGATAAGCGCCTTTTCATCCAGGGATGGGTCGGAAGAGTAGAGCAGGAAACCAGGTTTACGGAGACTGCCGTTCACTTTCAGACCCACCACCGTCTGCTCCACCTGGCGGCTGGCCCGCAGATGCACCAACGGGTTGGCCAGGCTGCCACCGGACCACGAAAGGCGTCCCTGTTCAACCTTCAGTCGCTGGCCGTAGGCGAGAAAGGTACCGGTAGCAATCTTCAACTCGCCGCTGGCGGTGGGCGCCCGCCGGGGCGCCACGCCCAGCACCAAGCCACCTTCAAGATCCGCATCCAGCCCGAAGCCGGCAAAGTGGACCTGGTCTCCCAACACCACTTCCACCTGGGCGTAAAACGGCAAGGTGGGCACCTCTTCCTGATAATCCCGCCCAACGACCACTACATCGGGGGAGGTGTTCACCGTACCCTCTGGCAACTCACCCAGCTTTATCCGCGCTTCGGGCACCACCACCTTGCCCTCCAGCCGGAACCCATGCCTGTCATGCCGAAGATGCAAACGGGGGGACACGACGACACTGGCTTCCGGCACATTGGCTATACGAAAACGGTCTCCTTCCAGCCTCAGCATCAACGGCCAGTGAGCTGCGGGACTCAGGGGCAACCGCCCTTTCAGTTGCAGCCAACCATCGCCGGAACGCGCCTGGCCTTGAAGCTCGAAAGCCCGCCCGTCACGGCCAAGAAGCCGAAGATGCAACCCCTTGAAAGTCACCCCCAGGCCCGGCAGGGAAAGGCGGGAAGCCTGCAACTCACCCCGCCCGCTTATCCGCGGAGCCGCCAAGGTGCCGGCCAAATGGAATTTCCCTTCGGCCCTCCCCTGGAGTTCGCCCACCGCCGGCAGCCAGGCATGAAGAAGCTTCAGGTTGGGCAGCGAAAGTGTCATCTCGCCCGCTATAGGCGCCTGATCCAGTGGCCCGGTGAGCGCCTGGCGTGGTAGCGAAACCCGCCCCTGAACGTGGTGGGCTCCAAGCACCAATCCCCAATGGACATCCAGCCGTTCCTTGTCATAGGCCGCATCAAGCACCGCTTTGCGCTGAGGCAGCGTCAGCCACCGCCCTTCGTTGTCTGCGAAACGGAAGGTGCCCGGCGAAAGAGATGCATGCAGACGGGCGGTAAGCCGCGTCGCCAGCCGTGCTTGCAGCTCGGCGTGGAGCTTGCCGCCCGGCTCCATGCCCTGAGGGAGCCAGGGTGAGAGCCGACGAGCCGCCAAATTCCTGAGCGAGAGCTGTAATTGGCCTCGCCCCTCCTTCATTCGTCCCTCGACACAGGCCTGGGCACCGCCCCTATCGGCAACACAGAGTTTTTCAAGCTGGAAACCATCCTGGGTAATCACCAGGGGCGCCGCTTTTTGCAGAGCCCAGTTGCCCGGAAGTTGCTTGCCTTGCAGTGAAATGCCGGTGACGCGCCCTTGCCATCGCGCCTGCTGTTGCGACATCCCCCCTTCCGCCGACAAAGTGAAGTGGTGATCCCTGCCGTTCAACGAAGCAATAAGCCGATGGCGTGCCAGGGGGCCGTCCAGTTTCAACAACAGCCCACCCAACGCTTTTTCTTCCAGACGCACTCCCTCGCCATGAAATGCCAGATGGCTTGTATGAGTGGTTTTGGCATCGACTTGGAAATCCGCCCGACCGGCAGCCAGGGACAGCTTGTTCCAGATCAACGATGCTGTGGTGAGATGACCTTTCAGCACCGTTCCACGCAGCTCTCCCGCCCCGCTCAAAGCGCCTTTCAACCCAGGCAGCAGTGAAGCCAGCTTGGGCGCTTCCAAAGACCACGCCAGTTCGGGGGCCGGTATCAGCCGTCCACTGGCCTGCAAGCGCGTCTCGTTTTGAGAGAGAACAGCTTGCTCCAGAATGACCCGCCCGCCTTTCATCCGAAGCAAGGCGGTGACACGGCCTTTGCGCCCTTGCCAGTCCAGGTCACCCACCAGCTTCAGGTCAAAATGGCCGGGAACCCCATGGAGATGGAAACGGCCTTCGGGGCTGGACAAACGGGCCCGGGCCACCAACGGCCACTGGAGCGCCCGCCAGTCACCCTCAAAATCGAAATCCTGTTTATCGAATTTAATGACGCCCTGGCTCGAAAGCACCGCTTTTCCCGCCTGCCCGTTCAACCAGAGTCTTGCCTGGCGAAGGTCGCCATTGGCTTTAAGATGGGCCTTCGTCCCTTCCGGAAGCGGCACGGGCTGCCAGCGACGGGCCAGCGCCTTGAATGTACCTTTCAACCGCCAAGTGGGATGCTTCAGCAGATTTTCGACCACCCCTTGCAGGGTGGCATCGAAATCGCCGCCGATCTTCTGCTTCCATTTGATACTCGCCAGTCTACCCGCCAGCCGCCCCTTGCCCTGGAGTATCGGCAACTTGGAATCGGACAGCCGCCAGGAAAGCAACAGCGAGAGGGGATAATCCCCTATGGGCCTGATGCGTCCGTCCAAAACCACCCTCCCCTGGGGAAACCGCGCTTCAAGCCGGGAAAGCCGTATCCCGCCGCGGTCCCATGCCAAACCGCCAGTCAGGGAGTCGACCAGCAAGGGCCGGGTATCGGTTTGTATTGTCAACTGTTTCAGCGCCAGGCGGTCCAGTTGCAGGAAGAGAGGCAGTTGCAACTGGGGAGGCACGACGGAATCGGCTTTTCCCGTCTTGCGGCCTTGATAACTCAAACCGTCCACCATCAGCACCGACAGACGCAGCCGTCCGCGCAGCAGCGCCAGAGGCGCCCAGCGCAAATAGAGGTGGCGGATGCGCAGCGCCAGTTGGTCGTTGTCGTACCGAACGCCATTCAGATGCAGGCCCCGCGCCAGCGTGCCGTTCACCTGTTCCAGAAACAGCCGCCCCGGCACCAGGGAACCTACTTTGTGGAGCAGCCAACGGGTGCCCCAACTGGTGCCCGCCACAAAAGCCAGGCCGCCGATCAGGGCGCACAACAGCAGCAGAACAACAACCAGCCGCTTCACAAGCTCACCGAAAAACCAAAATGGAACCGCACATCCCCAAAGCGTGTGGCTGTCTGATCCTGATTGAAGGGCCAGGCGGCATCCAACCGCACGGCGCCCACGGGCGAAAACCAGCGCAGGCCGACACCGGCGCCGTAATAGAGCTTGTTGAAATGGTTGTTGAAGGCATTGCCAGCATCCACAAAAGCCGCCACCGCCCACTTTTCCAACAGATGGTGGTCATACTCGGCGCTCACCACCAACAGATCCTTGCCGCCCACCACTTTGCCGCCGGCATCCCTGGGACCAAGAGATTTCCAGGCATGGCCGCGCACGCTGGTGTCGCCGCCGGCGAAAAAGCGCAACGAGTTGGGATAGTGCCGGTAATCGTCCACCACCGCCATGCCCAGCTCGCCACGCAGGTCGAAACGTCCCTTCTCTCCCACCGGGAAAAAGCGGTGTCCCAGCAGCCAGCCGCGCAGATAGGCGATGCGGGAGACAAGGCCCGGCGACAGCCGCAGGTCGGCGGAAAGAGACCAGCCACTTTGGGGAAAAACGCCTTCGGCCACTGTGTTCCGGTCCAACCGGACGCCCAGGCTGAAGAGCGTGGTGCGTAACTCCCCGGTACTACCCGAAAGAAAATGTTCCGCCTTGAACTGGGCGTAATAACGACCGATCCAGTCCCGGTAGCGGAAGTGATACCCCATGCCCAGATCCAGGGTGCGCCTTTCGCTGGCGGGGTTGTATTCCCGCTCCAGCTCCAGCGAAAAGCCAAGCTTGGTGGTGCGCGGGTCTTGCAGCGGAATCCAGTAGTTGCCTTGCAGATAAACATCCTTGCGGGAGAAGCGGAAACGGGCATCGGCCTTGTGGCCTCTGGAATTGACGCGCCGGTAAAGCCAACGACCATTGAGGTTGAAGCCGATGTCGGTGTCGTAACCCGCCCCCAAGGCAATGCGGTGACGGGGCGCGGCTTGCAGTTTCACCACCACGGGCACTTGGTTGTCCACGCTCTCCCGCGTGAGTGGTCGCACCTCCACCAGGGAGAAATAACCGCTCTCCACCAGCCCTGCCTGAAGCCTTGCCAGAAGAGCTTGCGAATAGGGCGCGCCCGACCGCACATCCACCAGATAGGCTGCCAGAAAATCGGGATCGAGCCAGTGTTGTTCTACCTTCAGCTCACCAAAGCGGAAGCGGTGGCCCGTGTCGATCCGCAGATGGATGCGCGCCTCGTTGCGTTTCGGGTCCACCACCACGCGGGCGATATCGGCGCGCGTTTCCAGATAACCGAGTTCGCCAGCCCGTTCCAGCAGCGTCAGCTTGGCCTGTTCATATAGTCGGTGGTCAAAAAAGGTACCGGGCTTGAGCGGAAAACCCTGCACCAGCGCGCGCAGTTCCGGCTCTTTTTTTCCCGCGCCGGTCAGCGCTATCTTGGCCTCCACCACTTTCACGCGCGGGCCGGGTTGGACGAGATAGCGCGCCAGCCAACGCCCGTCCGACTCTTTTTCCAGACCACCGTCCACCCGGGCGTGGTAATAACCGAAAGGCTCCAGCGCCTTGCGGATCTCCTCCTTTGCCCTGGCCGCCAGCCGCCGCAGCCGCCTTGGCGTCAGCCTTCTATTTTTACGCGCCTGGTAAAGCGAGAGATGACCTTGGATATTTCGCAAAAGATCGCCTGAAACCCCTTCGACCTTCACCTCCACCGCTTCGCCATCCGCTTTCAATGACGATTTTCCTGGTCCGGTTTCAGCCCCAGAAACACTCTGGAACAAAAAGATTGTCAGCAGAAAAACAACCCGCATCCTTGCCACGACATCGTTCAAGGTCATAAAAAAGCGTGGATAAAATCAACTGAAATCCGGTTGCAGAAGGGTCAGCAACCGACGCCGCCCTTCCTCGGTTTCCAGATCGGACTC
>JALVUB010000239.1 GCA_027023915.1 Sedimenticola sp. | reverse complement strand
TGGGAATCTCACCCTGCTGCACATGACCGACTGTCATGCGCAGCTCAACCCCATCTATTTCCGTGAGCCCAGCGTCAACCTTGGAATCGGACAGGCCAAGGGCAAGCCGCCCCATCTGGTGGGCAAACGGTTTCTTGATTTTTACAACATTGCGCCGGGCAGTCTGGAAGCCCACGCTTTCACCTATCTCGATTTCGACAACCTGGCGCGCAAGTACGGCAAGGTGGGTGGTTTCGCCCATCTCGCCACCCTGGTCAAACGGTTGCGCGCCGAGCGGGGAGACGGCAACACCCTGCTGCTGGATGGTGGCGACACCTGGCAGGGTTCGGGCACCGCTTTCTGGACCCGGGGCAAGGATATGGTGGGTGCCTGCAACCTGCTGGGGGTGGACGTGATGACCGGCCACTGGGAGTTCACCTATCTGGAGAAGGAGGTGATCGCCAACATCCAGCAGTTCAAGGGCGAGTTCGTGGCGCAAAACGTGAGCGTCAACGAAGATGCCTTGTTCGACTATGCCTACGCTGATTTTGAAGGCTTCGATGAAGAGAGCGGGCTGGCCTTCAAGCCCTACACCATCAAGGTGGTGGGTGGCCACAAAGTGGCGGTGATCGGCCAGGCCTTCCCCTATACGCCCATCGCCAACCCGCGCCGTTTCATTCCTGACTGGACTTTTGGCATTCAGGACGAGCGCATGCAGTCCATGGTCGATCAGGTGCGTGAGAAGGAGAAGCCCGATCTGGTGGTGGTGCTCTCTCACAACGGCATGGATGTGGATCTGAAGATGGCATCCCGGGTGAGCGGCATAGACGTGATCTTCGGCGGCCACACCCACGACGGCGTGCCCAAGCCGGTGCTGGTGAGCAACAAGGGCGGCAAGACACTGGTGACCAACGCCGGTTCCAACGGCAAATTCCTTGCGGTGATGGATCTCGAGGTTGGCAAGGGACGCCTGAAAGACTTCCGCTACCGCCTGGTGCCCGTGTTTGCCAATCTGCTGCCGGCGGACACTGAGATGCAGGCCTACATCGACAAAGTACGGGCGCCCTATAAGGACAAGCTGGGCCAGAAGCTGGCCGTGGCCGAGGAGACGCTCTACCGCCGCGGAAATTTCAACGGCACCTTCGATCAGGTGATCTGCAACGCACTGCGCGAAGTGAAGGACGCCCAGATTGCCCTCTCGCCAGGTTTCCGCTGGGGCACCACAGTGCTGCCCGGGCAGGAGATCACGCTGGACAATGTCATGGATCAGACCTGCATCACCTATCCGGAGACCTACCGCCGGGAGATGACGGGCACGGAGATCAAAAACATTCTCGAGGATGTTTGCGACAACCTTTTCAACCCCGACCCCTACTACCAGCAGGGCGGCGATATGGTGCGGGTAGGCGGACTGGACTATGTCTGCAATCCCACGGAAAAGATGGGCAGCCGCATCAGCAACATGACGCTGGACGACGGCACGCCCATCGATGCCAACAAAAAGTATGTGGTTGCCGGCTGGGCCACCGTTGGGTCGCGGTCGTCAGGCAAGCCCATCTGGGAGGTGGTTTCCGAATATCTGAAACGCAAGGGCGCCATCAGGATCGAAAAACTGAACACCCCAAAGCTGGTGGGCGTGAAAGGCAACCCCGGCCTGGGTACCTGAGTTTCCCTCCCTCCTTCGGGATCAGCGCCCCTTGTGGGCGCTTTTTTTTCGGGTGAGAATGACACTGATTGTCTTTATGGGTCCGCGTAATGGAACTCTTTGTAGACCACCTTACCGTTCTGGATTTCTCCTACCTGCATTCCGAAAAAGGGCTGCTGGGGGAGAGCTGGTGGGTGGATGTGAGATTACAGGGAGGGTTGGACGACCAGGGAATGGTGGTCGATTTCGGCGAGGTAAAGCGAAGGGTGAAGTCGGTGGTGGACGAGGCTTTCGACCACCGTCTGTTGGTGCCGGCGGATCATCCGGCTTTGGAGCGGCGGGAAGACGAACTCCGCTTTACCACCATCCGGGGCGAGTTTTTTCGCCATCAGGGACCGCCTCAATCGGTGCGGTTTATTCCTGGCGTGGAAGTTACAGAGGCTTCGGTTGCCGAAGCCATGCGACACTTGTTGGCGCCCATGTTGCCGTCCAATGTGGAGCGGATGGAGCTGCAACTCCATGGTGAAAAGATAGAGGGCGCCTGGTATCGCTACAGTCATGGCCTGAAGCGACACAAGGGCAATTGTCAACGCATCGCCCACGGTCACCGTTCCCGCATCGAAATCCTGCGTGACGGCGCGCGTGCGCCTGAGCTGGAGGCGCTCTGGGCGAGCAGACTGCGGGACTGTTACATTGGCAGCCAGGAAGATCTTCTGGCCATTACCTGTCACCGGGACCAAAGTTGCTACCTTTTTGCCTACGAAGCGGAACAAGGGGTGTTTGAACTGGAGTTGCCCCAGGCGCGTTGCTATCTGCTCGATACCGAATCCACCGTGGAAGAGATCGCCGCCCACATTCAGCGCAGGCTGGAAGTGGAACAGCCAGGGCATGCGTTCGAGGTGAGGGCTTATGAAGGGATCGGCAAAGGCGCGGTCAGCAAGGGCGGATCGAGGTTGACTTGAATAACCCGCACCTCGAAAAGAAATGGTCGGAGTGAGAGGATTCGAACCTCCGGCCCCCGCCTCCCGAAGGCGGTGCTCTACCAGGCTGAGCTACACTCCGATCTGGAAATCCTGGTCAAACAGGCCGATCCACGGCGAAATCGGCCAGGGCCGCCAGGGCGCTCTTGAAGGACGAGGCGGGAAGCGGATCGAGCGCCTTGATGGCCAAGTCCGCCTCTTCCCTTGCAAGGCGGGCAGTGTAAGCGATCGCGTCGGTGGATTCAATGGCCTGCATCACCTTCTCCAGGTGCTCCGTGCCCCCCTCCTCGATGGCCTGGCGCAGCAGTTGGCGCTGTCCGGCGGTGCCCACCTCCATGGCGCGGATCAGCGGCAGGGTGGGCTTGCCTTCGGCCAGGTCGTCGCCCAGGTTTTTGCCGATATCCGAGTTGGAGGCGCCATAATCCAGGGCGTCGTCAATCATTTGGAAGGCCAGCCCCAGATGAAGGCCGTAATCGGCCAGGGCCTGTTCGTCGCACTCGCGGGCCTTTGAGATCACGCCGGCCAGTCGTGCGCCCGCTTCGAACAGGGTAGCGGTCTTGCGCAGGATCACCTCTCGGTACCTGGCCTCATCGGTGTCAGGATCGTTGCAGTTGAGCAGTTGCAGTACCTCGCCCTCGGCGATCCGGTTGGTGGCATGAGAGAGAATCTCCATCACCCGCATCTCACCGATCTCCACCATCATTTCAAAAGAGCGGGAGTAGAGAAAGTCGCCCACCAGAACGCTGGCGGCATTGCCCCACACAGCGTTGGCGGTTTCGTTGTTTCGGCGCATCTCCGAGCCGTCCACCACATCGTCATGAAGCAGGGTGGCGGTGTGGATGAATTCGATGATGGCGGCCAGCGCCACATGCTGTTCATCCTGGTAGCCCAGCGCGCGCGCCGCCAGCAACACGATCATGGGCCGTAGTCGCTTGCCGCCACTGTTGACGATATAGTGGCCGATCTGATTGATGAGCACCACGTCGGAATGCAGACGGTCGAGAATCAGCAGGTTGGTGGCGCGGAGGTCATCGGCGATGAGTTCGCGGATGGCGGAAAGATCCATGGATTGAGCACTTCAGATAAATTTTGTCGATGCTAAACGGGAATCGGGGCGGGTGCCAAGAGGCAAGCGTGGAAAAGTTTCATGGATTTGACCTGGATCGATCAAATGAGTAGAATTTCGCCTCTTTCCCGCCGGGGGCTTCGAATACCGGCGGCTGAACCGACAGATTATCTGGAGACATGCAGACGATGTATGCCGTGATTCAGACCGGGGGTAAGCAGTATCGCGTCAGCGAGGGGACGACCCTGAAGGTCGAGAAGATCGACGCCGAACAAGGCGCCAGCATCGAGCTGGACAAGGTGCTGCTGGTGGCGGATGGGGACAATGTCAAAGTGGGCACGCCCTATCTGGAAGGTAGTGTCACCGCCACCGTCAAAGGCCATGGCAAGGGCCGCAAGGTGAACGTCATCAAGTTCAAGCGGCGCAAGCACCACCTCAAGCGCCAGGGGCACCGCCAGCAGTACACCGAGCTGGAGATCACTGGTATCAACGCGGGCTGAGGAGAGAAGCAGATGGCACACAAGAAGGCAGGCGGCAGCAGCCGTAACGGTCGCGATTCAGAATCCAAACGCCTTGGCGTCAAGATTTTCGGTGGTCAGAAAGTGAAGGCCGGCAACATCATCGTGCGCCAGCGTGGTACCCGCATGCATGCCGGCGTAGGGGTTGGTTGTGGTCGCGATCACACGCTCTACGCCCTCACTGACGGCGTGGTCAAGTTTGAGAGGAAGGGACCAAGAAATCGCAAATATGTGAGCGTGGTGCCCGCCTGACCGCGGTTTCAATAAGGTGCTTGAAGGCCTCGCCACGCTGGCGGGGCTTTTTTGTTTGGCGCCGGGGCACCCTCTTGTTCGTGAAACGATAGAATCCAAGCCATGAAATTCGTGGACGAAGCCACCATCAAGGTGGAGGCGGGCGACGGCGGCAACGGCTGCGTCAGTTTCCGCCGCGAGAAGTACATTCCCAAGGGCGGCCCCGACGGCGGCGACGGTGGGGATGGCGGCAGCGTCTGGCTGGTGATCCTCAGCTTCTTCGGCTTCGGGTTGCTGCTCTCCCTCACCCCCTGCGTTTTCCCGATGATCCCCATCCTCTCGGGGATCATCGCCGGTCAGGGGGCCCGGCTCACCACCCGCCGCGCCTTCACCCTGTCCCTGGTCTACGTGCTGGCGATGTCGCTCACCTACACCGCGGCCGGGGTGCTGGCTGGCCTGTTCGGCCAGAACCTGCAGGCACTGTTCCAGAATCCCTGGATACTCGGCGCCTTCGCCCTGCTGTTCGTGCTGCTGGCCCTCTCCATGTTCGGTTTCTACGAACTGCAGATGCCGAGCCGCTGGCAGAGTCGACTGTCGGAGGCCAGCAGCC
>JALVUB010000238.1 GCA_027023915.1 Sedimenticola sp. | reverse complement strand
GGTGTCATCGCGGAAAACAGGCGCCTCTATCGGGATATTCTGTGGGCGGCGTTTCTGGTGAACCTGTTTGCTTTGGCGCTGCCGCTGTTTTTGCGCATTCTCTATAACCGCATTCTGCCCAATCAGGCGGTGGAGACCTTCTGGGTGCTCGCCTCGGGGCTGGCCGTGGTGTTCATTTTCGATCTGGTGGTGCGTCTGCTGCGGGTCTATTTCGTGGATCTCGCCGCCGCTCGTGCCGACACCCGCATCTCCGCCCACATCATGGAAAGGGTTTTGGGTATGCGGTTGGAGTATCGGCCCCGCTCGGTGGGGGCTTTTGCGGCCAACCTGCAATCTTTCGAGTTTTTGCGTTCCTTCATCACCTCGGGCACCAGTGATCGCACTGGTGGATCTGCCCTTTGCGCTGTTCTTCCTTGCCGTCATCGCCTGGCTGGGATGGCCCCTGGTATGGCCGGTGCTCATAGGCGCGGCAGTGATCCTGGTATATGGGTTCGGGCTGCAAGAGCGGCTGCGCGAGCTGACCGAAACTGCCTACCGCGCCGGCGCCCAGCGTAACGCCATATTGGTGGAGTCGCTGGAAGGTCTGGACGAAATCAAGTCGCTACGCGCCGAATCCCATATTCAGTCGGAATGGGAGCGCCTGGCGGCCTTCCTCGCCCGCAACGGCGCGCGGCTTCGCTGGCTCACCGCCACCTTGTCCAACGGCGCGCTCTGGATTCAGAATCTGGCGGTTCTGGCGCTGTTGGCGGTGGGGTTGCATCTGGTCACCCTTGGCGATCTCACCACCGGCGGTCTGATCGCGGCCTACATGCTGGCCTCGCGGGTGCTGGCTCCCATCTCTCAAACCGCCGGGCTCATGGCCCAGTATCATCAGGCTGATACCGCGCTTGAAGCGTTGGACAAAGTGATGGCCACGCCGGTGGAGCGCGAATCCGGCCAGGATTTCATCGACCGGGGCGAGCTCCAGGGAGAAATCCGTGTGGAGTCCCTGGGCTTTACCTACCCGCATCAGGAGCGTGAGGCTCTGAGCGGCGTGAGTTTTCAGTTGAAGCCCGGCGAGCGGGTGGCGGTGCTCGGTCGCATGGGGTCGGGCAAATCCACCCTGGCGCGCTTGATCCACGGCGATTTCCAGCCCACCGAGGGAAGAATCCTGTTCGATGGCGCCGATCAGGCGCAGTTCGATCCGGTGGTGCGCCGTCGGGGCATCGGGTTTGTTTCCCAACACCCCGTTCTGTTTCATGGCTCGTTGCGCCACAACCTCACGCTTGGCAATCCCCACGCGGATGACGAAACCCTGCTCACGGCAGCGCATGTCGCCGGACTGGACGAGTGGGTCAACCGCCATCCCCGCGGTTTCCACATGGAAGTGGGCGAGCGTGGCGCCTTTCTTTCCGGCGGGCAGCGCCAGGCGGTGGCCATCGCCAGGGCGCTGGTGCATGACCCCAAAATCATGATTCTCGATGAGCCGACTTCCGCCATGGATCAACAGTCGGAAGCCAGGCTCATCCAACGCCTCGGCGCCTGGCTTCAGGGGAGAACCCTGATTCTGATAACCCACCGGCAGGCGCTGCTGCAACTGGTTGACCGTATTCTGGTGGTGGATGGCGGCCGCCTGGTCATCGACGGTCCCCGTGACGCGGTGCTCACTGCGTTGCGGGAAGGCAAACTGCCCCAGGCGAGGACAGGCTGACATGTTCGATCTGCGGACAGAGCGGGGTTTCGGACGCATGGGGCAGGTGCTCGGGCGTTTTGCCTTTCTCGGCCGGGGTGGACAATCGACGCCCATCCATCCCGGCTGGCTTGGCGATGCCGACTGGCTTCATCTGGAACAGCGGCCCATTCGCGCCCGGGCACTGCTCTATACAGTGTTGTTGCTGGTTATCGCTTTTCTGGCTTGGTCCATGGTGGCGCCCATCGACATTTCAGTGCATGGGCAAGGCAAGGTGATTCCCTCATCCCGTCTCAAGGTGGTGGACTCCCAGGACGGTGGTACCGTGCGCCGTATTCTGGTGCGCGAGGGCCAAGTGGTGAAACAGGGGCAGACCCTCGTGGAGGTGGATCCCACCCGGTTTGCTGCCCATCTCGGTGAGCGTGAAGTGCGGGTGTTGAGTCTGCGGGCGCAGGCGTTGCGCCTGGAAGCCTTGATCGATGCCAAGCCCTTCCAGCTGTCTGATGAGATTCGCACCCGCCTGCCCGACATCGCCAGCCGTGAGCGCGATCAATACCGCCACGAGCGGGACGCGCTGGAAAGCCGTCTCGATGTCGCCCGGCAACAGCTGGCCCAGGTGCGGGAGCGGCTGACCGCCGCCCGGGCGCGCAAGCGCGAGGCGGAGCAGTCCCTGGCGCTCACCCGCGAGGAGCTGGCTCGCACCGAACCCCTCCTCAAGCGTGGCGCGGTTTCCGAGGTGGAAGTGCTCCGTTTGCGTCGTCAGCTGGCCAAGGCCAAAGGCGACCTCGCCCACGCGAAGGCCGAGGTCAAGCGGCTGGAAAAGGCGGTGGTTGAGGCGCGTGAGCATGTTCACAGTATCGAAGTAGAAAGGAAAAACCGTTGGCGGGCCGATCTTGCAAAGGCGTTGGCTGATCTGGCGGCCATCCAGAAAGCGCAGCAGGATTGGGCCGACCGTTTGCGCCACACTCGCATCAAGGCACCTGTAAAAGGCCGGATTCAGCGGTTGTATGTCAATACCCCTGGCGAGGTTATTGATCCTGGCGGTCGGGTAGTGGAGATCGTGCCTGATAACGATCCGCTCGAGGTGGAAGCGCGGGTGTTGCCTAAAGACATCGCCCGCATTCATCCGGGACAGCCGGCCCGGGTTCGTATCAGCGCCTACGACCCCGCCGTTTTTGGGGCGCTTGAAGGCGAAGTTACCCGTATCAGTCCTGACAGCCTGTCGGACAAAGAGGGCCGTACCTTTTTCCTGGTGCGGGTGCGAACTCATAAAACCGGTTTCAGCAGAGAACATCCCATACTGCCTGGAATGATCGCGGAAGTGGATATTCGTACCGGGCAGCGTACCTTGTGGGAATACCTGATCGATCCAATTTTGCGTGCCCGGGGACGGGCGCTTTCTGAACCTTAAGGAGGCTACAAATGAGCTCTCTTCCCATCCTTCAGATTCAGGGACAAGCCTGGGCCCGTTCCCCGGACGGCAGTTTGCGACCCCTTCATCCCGGCGATGAGTTGCGTCCTGGCGAGGTGCTACAACTCGCCTCCGGCAGCCGTGTGTTGGTCGGCGCGGAAGGAGGAAACCAATGGATTTCGCAAAACGGCTACACGCCTGAAACCCCAAGCAACGCTCATTCCGGCGGCGCGGAAGGTGCTCATTCCCGGCATTCGGGTGTTATCCCCGACAATGTTCATGGCTTCATTTCCCTCCATCGGATAACAGAGAGCACCGGCCACTTCCGTTTCGAGCACACCTCCCAGTGGCCGGTGACCGGTGATTTCAACACGCTGATGGATGGGCGTGGCACCTTCAACCCGCGTATCTCCGACCCGTTCATCGATTCACTGCAAGGGCGTGGAGATGAAAGCACGGGTTTTCCCCTGCTGATTGGCATTGGAGAGGGCAGGGAGTTTGGTCCTTCCGAGCCCATCGGCTTCCAGCCCGTGGGAACGAACGGACGCTCTCACGGCAGTGATGCCGCGCCCGTGGGGGATGAAAATTCCAGACCCATAGCCCGGGATGACAGGCTTTCCACAAATGAAGACACCCCGCTAACCAGCACCCTAGCTGGTAACGATACTCCGGCGGGTTCAGGCGATACCTGGAGCAAAATCAGTGATCCCTCGCATGGAACAGTCACGGTGAATGCCGATGGTACTTTCACCTACACGCCAGACCCCAACTATCACGGCTCGGACAGTTTCAGATACCGAATCACCGATGCCGATGGTGATACTTCCGTAGCCACCGCCCGGATAACCGTCAACAGCGTGGATGATCCGGCGGAGCTGACCATCAGCGATAACAACGGTACCAATCCCGGCCAGGAAGAAGTGGCGGAAAACGATTCGCTGACCGGCAAGACCTTCCAGATAGGTGCTCCCGACGGTCTTGATCCCACCGCCGCCCTCACCGTGGCCGGCACAGCCGTCGGCAAGAGCGCCCTTGAGAACAGCGGCACCACCCCGGTGAGCATCACCACCACCGAAGGCACCCTTACCATCACCGGTTACGACGCCGCCACCGGCACCGTCACCTACAACTATGCGCCCTCTGGCGCCAAGGACCACAGTGGTGGCGACGTGGTGGACAGCATTGCCATCACCGTCAAGGACCGCGACGGCGACACCCAGAGCGGCACCCTGGGCATTCGCATTACCGATACTTCGCCTTCGGTGACCGCGGTGAGCGTTTCTCTGGATGAAGCGCAGATCAATGGGCTTGGGAGCGCAGGCTCCACGACGGATCATGTCGTCACCCAATCCCTGGCAATCACCAAGGGGGCGGACAATATCTCGGATGCGACATTTGATCCGGCCGCCTTCCCCACCGGTTTGACGTCAGACGGCACTGCTCTCAGTTACAGCCTCTCTTCCGGCAACCACCTGCTTACCGCCAAGGCGGGAACCAATACGGTGTTCACCGCTGAAATTGTGAACCCCACTGATGCAACGGGCGGCAGTCAGCAGATCAAGGTAACGCTCTACCGTGCCATTGACCAGGCCGGCGCAACCTCCGGAACTTTCGACCTGGCCTATGTGGTGTCTGACGTGGACGGCTCGACCCAATCTTCGACCGCCCATGTTACCGTGTCGGACGACGTGCCCACGGCCCAGAACGACAATTTGGGCACGCTAACCGAAGACGATGCCAGCACCCAGGCGACAGGGAATCTGCTGACCAACGACACCCTTGGGGCGGATCGTCCCGATCAGGTGGTCGGGGTTGCGGTTGGTTCCCAGTCTGGTCCGCTCAGCAGTGGCGTGGGCAGCACCCTGACGGGAACCTATGGCACCCTGGTGGTTGCGGCCGATGGCAGCGCCACCTATACCCGGGATGATTCCAAAGCGGCTGTTCAGGCGCTGGCCGC
>JALVUB010000237.1 GCA_027023915.1 Sedimenticola sp. | reverse complement strand
CTCAACCACGCCGTGCCGCAGCGCGAAGTGGGTGAGTTCCACATCGTTGCTCACTCCCAGCTTTTCGAACAGCCGCGCGCGGTAGGTGCTCACCGTCTTCGGGCTGAGAAAAAGGGCGTCGGAGATCTCCTGGGTGGTCTTGCCCCGGGTAATCATCATCATCACCTGCATCTCCCGTGGAGAAAGCTTGGCAAGGGGTGAACCGCCTTTGTTCACCAAGGCCGAAAGACTCAGCTTCTGGGCAACGGCGGCGGAAAGATAGTGCTCGCCCCGCATCACACGCCGCACCGCCTGGAGCAGTTCCCCGGCAGGGCACCCCTTGGTGAGATAGCCCACGGCGCCAGCATCCAACAGCTGGGAAGGAAAAGGCTCGTCATCCAGCGCGGTAACGGCAATCACCCTTACCTCTGGCGCGAGACGGTGGATGCGCCGGGTGGCTTCGATACCGCCGATGCCCGGCATGTGGATGTCCATAAGCACCACATCGGGTTGGCGCTCTCGCACCTTCTCCAACGCGGTTTCGCCACTGTCGGCCTCGCCGACCACTTCCATCTCTCCGGCCTCTTCCAGAATGTGCCGCATGCCGGAACGGAACAGGGCGTGATCGTCCACCAACAGTATGCGGATCATTCCGACGCCTCGATATCCGGGCTGAGCAGTATGGCAAGCCAGCGGGTGTTGTCATTGGCATCCGCCGCGAACTTGGCCACCATGGTCAGGGGCACGGAAAGCAACATGCCCACAGGCCCCAACAACCATCCCCAAAACACCATGGAGAGGAATACCACCAGGGTGGAAAGGCCCACCCGCCGCCCCATGTATTTCGGCTCGACGATGTTGCCGACGACGATATTGACCACCAGATAGAGGGTCGCCACCAGCAGGGCCGGCCCCAGGCCAAGCTGCACCACCGCCAAGAGCACCGCGGGCACGGCGGCAATGAAGGAACCGATGGTGGGGATGAAATTGAGAAGAAAAGCAAGAAAGCCCCAGAGCACCGCAAAATCGAGCCCGATGAGCGAGCAGCCCAGCCAGACCAGCAGTCCGGTTGCCAGGCTCATGAGCGCTTTGATGGAGGTGTACTGCTTGGTGCTCTCCACCACCCGGGTGAGCCGCTCAAGGGTGCGCCGGGCCCGTTCGGTGCCCATGGCATGGAACTTGTCGGGCAGCCCCCAACTTTCAAACAGCATGAAGAGAACGGTAAAAAGGATGAGAAAGGCGTGGCTCAGGCCATCTCCCAAAGCCCCCACCAGACGGTTGGCGAAGCCCATCACCGCGGCGGGGTCCACAACCCGGCTCATCACATCCTGGGGGACATGGACGCCGAAGCCCGCCAGCCAGTGATAGAGAGCAGTGGCCATCTGGCGCAACCGTTCCTGATAAGCCGGCAGGTTGTCACTGAACGTGCTGAAACTGCTTTGCAACATGGCGCCCACGAGAAAACCCACCGCCACCACGCCGGCAAACACCAGCCCCACGGACAACCCAGGCGGCAGGCCACGTCTTTTGAACCACCCCAACGGCGCCGCCAGGATTATGGAGATGAAAAGCGACAGCAGAAAGGGCACCACCAGCGGCTGGGCAAAGCGCAAGCCGCTGAGAATGATGAATACCGCGGCTGTGACGATAACCGGACTGGTGTTCAAGAGAGCCCCGGATAGCGGATGGAGGAACAGGAATTATAGCGCTGCTTCCACCAGCCACTCCATGCAACCGGGTGAAACGCCGTTTCAATCCTGTTCGGCGAAGAATGCGATCACCTTCTCCAGCTCCCTGGTACGGGCGAAAGGCGGCATGGCATCGAGAAATGTATGGCCGTAATTGTTGCGTAGAAGACGGGGATCGCAAACCACCAGCACGCCCCGGTCGGTGACATCGCGAATGAGCCGCCCCGCTCCCTGCTTCAGCGCAATCACCGCCTGGGGCACCTGGTAGTCGGTAAAGGGATTGCCGCCGGCCTTGCGGATGGCGTCGAGCCGCGCTTTCAGCACAGGGTCTCCGGGCGAGGCAAAGGGCAGCTTGTCGATCACCACCAGGGAGAGGGCCTCGCCGCGCACATCCACCCCCTCCCAGAAACTGGCGGTCCCCAGCAGCACGGCGTTGCCCGCCTCAACGAAACGGGCCACCAGTTCGGCCTTGGGCGCTTCGCCCTGCACCAGAAGGGGCAAACCGGTACGCCCCTCAAGCCAGGCCGCCGCCCGCCGCAACGCGCGGTGGCTGGTGAACAGCAAAAACGCCCGCCCACGGCTCGCTTTGAGAATGGGCAGCACATGCGCCATCACCTGTTCGGTGTAGTCCCGAGCCGACGGCTCTGGCAGACCACGGGGCACATACCAGAGCGCCTGGCGGGGATAATCGAATGGACTGTCCCAGCGCTCGGTGCGAGCTTCATCGATGCCAAGCCGGTCGGTAAAGTGATCGAAACAGTCGCCCACGGCCAAGGTGGCGGAGGTGAATATCCAGGCGGCGCGATGGCGCGCCATCTGCTCGTTGAAGAGACCGGCCACCTCCAACGGCGTGCTACAGAGCCGCAGGCTGTGGGCGTGCACCTCGAACCAGCGTACCCGGGCCTCATCTTCCTGATCGCAGATCTGATGCAGCAGCGAGATGAAGCCCGCCGCCCGCTCCATGCAACTGTCCAGCCCCTTGCCACGCCCCGATACCGCTTCCAGCATGCCATGCAGCGCTTCCAACTCCTGGCGCAGATACTTGAGACCACGCTGCACATCACCCTCTTCCGCCACCGTTTCCCAGGCGTCACGCTGCCCGGCCTCGCCGAAGGCAAGGCGGAAATCGCGCGCGGCCTTTTCCAGATGGTCGATCTGTTCCAGCAGCTTGGGCAGATCGTTCGCTTCACGCACATATTCGGCGCGGGTGTCCCGGCAAAGATCGAGAAGCTGGCGGGTGCCCACGGAGATGCCGAAAAAGTTGCTTGCCACCTCCGGCAGTTGATGAGCCTCGTCGATGACATAGGCATGGGCCATCGGCAGCAGTTCGCCGAAGCCTTCTTCCTTGAGCGCCATGTCGGCGCACAACAGATGGTGGTTGACCACCACGATGTCCGCCTCCTGGGCCTGGCGGCGGGCTTCCACCAGATGGCAGCGGTCGAACTCGGGACAGTCGCTTCCCAGACAGTTGTCGCTGCTGGAGGTGATGAGGGACCAGACGGGCGACTCCTCGGGCAGATCGGTCAGCTCGACGATGTCGCCGCTGCGGGTGGAAAGCGACCACTGCTGAACCTGGCGTAGCTGGCGCGCCACCTCACGGCGATGACCCTTTGGATCGCCGAGCGCGTTCTCCAGCCGGTGGCGGCAGAGATAGTTGGAACGCCCCTTCAACAGCGCCACCTTCACCGGGCTGGCGAGCACCTCTTTCAACAGCGGCAGATCACGCTGAAAAAGCTGGTCCTGGAGGTTGCGGGTGCCGGTGGAGACCACCACCTTGAGCCCGGAAAGCAGCGCAGGCACCAGATAAGCAAAAGTCTTGCCGGTGCCGGTGCCCGCTTCCGCCACCAGGCGCCCTCCCGAGGCCATGGTCTCGGCCACCGCCTCGGCCATCTCCTGTTGTTGCGGTCGCCAGGCGAAACCGGGCAGTCGTTGGGACAACAACCCTTGCGGTCCCAACACCAATGGAATATCGAGCATCAGCGATGAGCGCGGACGCGGGCAATAATGCGCTGGTTGTCGGCCTTGAGCGCGGCATCGTCCCCCGCCAGCGCCTTGGACTTGGCCGCCAGACCCACCGCCTGCCGGTAACGCCCCTGGGCCAGCCGTACATGGGCGAGCCGGTTCCAGACCCGGGCGTTGCGTGGATCGATGCGCAAGGCCCGTTCCAGGGTGTTCGCCGCCGCGGTCAGATCACCTGCCCGCCGCTGGTCTTCCGCCCGTTCCAACAGCACCCGAACCGCGCGCGCCGGCTGGGGGCGGGCACGCGCCACCTTGGGGGGACGGTAGGGATGGGTGCGCGCCCCCGACGGTGGCGGCGCCGGCGGTTTCACCGGTGGAGGAGCCGGCGCCGGAGCAGGCCGGCTTGGAGGCAACCGGGTGGTGGCGCAACCCGCCACCACCATGGCAAGACATAAGGTAAAAACAGGCTTCAGATTCATTCCGTGAAATGGGAACTCGATGAATGGGGCAATGCTACCAAGTTTTCACTACATGCGCGGAACAGGCCGGTTACAACAAATCCCGCAGAAATCCGCCAATGGAAGAGCGCTGGTGGCACTCTGCCTCCGCTTTCGGCTCCGATCCCCTTATGAAGGGCATGGCAACCGCATGGGGGCACTGTTTTGCGCTCCGGCGGCCGGTGCGGGCGTCCACCCACACATAGACCACATTGTCGGGCGGCGTGCGCGACAACGGGAGAGGATGAAGCGCGCTGATGGCCCGTCCCCATAGCTGCATGGCGCCGGAAGCGCCGGTGAAGCCGGCCGGCTTGTTGTCGTCGCGGCCCACCCAGACAACTCCCAGCCAGTCCTCGCTGAAGCCGGCGAACCAACTGTCGCGCAACTCGTCCGTGGTGCCTGTCTTCCCCGCCACCTCAATGCTTGCGGGCAGATAGCGGCGCATGCCCCTGCCAGTGCCGGCGCGCATCACCTCCACCAGATTTCGGGTCAGCAGAAAGACAGGCCCGGGGTCCGCCACCGGCTCGACCTCCAGCGGATAGCGCTGCAACGGTTTTCCCCGGGCATCGGTAACCGCGCGGATGGCCCTCAGGGGCGTGCGGAAGCCCCCCGAGGCGAACACCTGATACATCTGCGCCACCTCCAGGGGCGAGAGCGAGACGGCCCCCAGCAGAAGGGACGGCAAGGGACTCATGGGCCGCTGAATACCCAGTTTCCGCAACATGCGCGCCACATGGTCCAATCCCAGCTTCATTCCGAGATGAACGGTGGCAAGGTTGTAGGAATGGGCCAGCGCGGTGTGCAACAACACCAGGCCGTGCGCCTTGTGATCGTAATTTTTCGGCCGCCACACCCGGCCCCTGGCGTCCTTAAGCGCCACCGGCTCGTCCCTCAAGGGCGTCACCAATGTAAAGCGGTTCGGCTGTGACAACG
>JALVUB010000236.1 GCA_027023915.1 Sedimenticola sp. | reverse complement strand
CCCCACATCATGGCGATCCAACCGGCGGTAGCCAGGTAGGGGCCGAAAGGGATGGGGAGATTGCGGTCCCGCCCGCGAATCACCACCAGGGCGATGCCGGTGACCGCCCCCACGGCGGCGGAAAGCAGCAGTATCTGCGGCAGGTACTGCCAGCCCAGCCAGGCGCCCAGCAGGGCAAACAGCTTGAAGTCGCCATAGCCCATCCCTTCCTTGCCGGTGATGAGAAGGAAGAGATGGAATATGAACCACAACGACAGATAGCCGCCCACCGCGCCATAAATGGAAGAATGGATATCGGTGAACAGAAGACCATGCAGGTTGAGCAGCAACCCCAACCAAAGCAGCGGAAGAACCAGCACGTCCGGCAAGAGCTGAACGCGGATGTCGATGGCGCTCATGGCGATCAGGCCCCAGGTGAGCAGCAACGCGGCCAACGTCTGCCAGGTAAAGCCGAAATGCCAGGCCACCACCAGCGAGAGCAGGGCGCTCAGCAGCTCGACCACCGGGTATTGAACGGAGATGCCTTCACCACAAGCGGTACAACGCCCCTTCTGCCACAGCCAGCTCAGTACCGGAACGTTCTCCCAAAAGCGAATGTGGTGCCCGCAATGGGGGCAGTTGGAGGGTGGAGTGATGAGATATTTCAGGCCGAACCAGGCGTTGGCTTCCGCCGCCACTGCTTCACCGGCCCGCTCCCGGCAGGCCGCGTCCAGTTCCTCTTCCATCCGTTTGGGCAGCCGGTGGATGAGAACATTGAGAAAGCTGCCAACGATAAGGCCAAGCAGAAAAGCGCATGGCAGGAGCACGAACGGCTCTTTGAGAAGATCGAACACTCCCGTCAAATGACCGACCCCAACTTGAAGATGGGCAGATACATGGCCACTACCAAGCCGCCCACCAGAATACCGAGTATGGCCATAATCAGCGGTTCCAGCAGGCTGCTGAGAGAGTCGACCGCGTTGTTCACTTCCTCCTCGTAGAAGTCGGCCACCTTGCCAAGCATGGCATCCAGCGAACCCGATTCCTCGCCTATGGCCACCATCTGTCTCACCATGTGGGGAAAGAGTGGCTGCTGATCCATGGCCAGCCTGAGGGATTGGCCAGTGGTGATATCGTCGCGCATCTGTTTGATGGCATTACCATAAATCACACTGCCGGTTGCTCCAGCCACGGAGTCGAGTGCTTCCACCACGGGAACACCCGCGGCAAACATGGTTGATGTGGTGCGGGCAAAACGAGCCAGCGCCGATTTGTGCAATATGGGCCCAAAGATGGGCATCTTGAGCATGATGCGGTCGATCTGCTCGCGGAATTTGGGAGATCGTTTCCACAGGTTGACCAGGATGACCACTGAAGCCGCCATACCCAACAGGATGAAGACCCACTGGTCACGAACAAAACGCGACAGGTTTATCACCAGCTGAGTAAAAGCAGGCAGTTCCGCGCCAAAACTCTTGAACAGCTCTTCGAATGTGGGCACCACGAAGATCAACAAGATGGCACTGACGACGATGCCGGCGATGATGACCGCCGTGGGATAGAACAGGGCCTTTTTGATTTTCTTCTTGATGGATTCGGTCTTCTCCTTGTAGGTGGCGATCCGGTCCAGCAGCGTTTCCAGCACACCAGCCTGCTCACCTACTTCCACCAGGTTGCAGAAGAGGTCGTCGAAATAGAGTGGATGCTTGCGCAAAGCGTTGGTGAGGGAGGTGCCTCCCTCGATGTCGGTTTTTATGGAGAGAATCATCTCCTGCATGGCCGCGTTGCTGCTGCCCTTGGCAACGATGTCCAGGGCCTGAACCAACGGCACGCCGGCTTTAATCATGGTGGCCAGCTGCCGTGAAAAGATGGCAATGTCGGCCGCCTTGATCTTGTGCTTGAAGAAAGGGAGGTTGAGTTGCTTCTGCACCCGGATTGGCGTCACGCCCTGACGGCGCAGATCCGCTTTCACCAGCGCGTCATTGGCCGCGCGCATTACGCCCTTGACCTTGTTGCCCCGCCGGTCTGTTCCAACCCAGGCGTAATCGTATGTTTTGTGGATGGGCCTTTGCCTTTTACGTCTTTTTTGTCGTGCTGCCGCTGTTCTGGTGGCCATGATGGTTTAGTCCTTGGTGATGCGGTTGATTTCTTCCAAGCTGGTGATGCCGGCCTTAACCTTCTTCAGACCGGCTGTTCTAAGGTCATAATAATAGCCTTCTTTTATGGCCTGTTCCTTGAGCTGAGCGGCATTTCCATCTTGCATGATAAGACGGCCGATCTCTTCGCTCACCGGCATGAGTTCAAAGATGCCTACCCGTCCCTTGTAGCCGTTGGTGCAATGCTCGCATCCCACCGCTTTATATACAGTAAGACCGCTATCCACTTCTTCTTCGGTGAAACCTTCTTCCAACAGTGCCTTGCGTGGCAGTTTTTCCGGTGTTTTGCAATGTTCACACAGCCGGCGTGCCAGCCGTTGGGCCATGATGAGGTTCACCGAGGAAGCAATGTTATAAGGTGGAATGCCCATGTTGGCGAGACGCGTGAGCGTTTGGGGCGCGTCGTTGGTGTGCAGTGTGCTGAGCACCAAGTGACCGGTTTGGGCCGCTTTTACCGCGATTTCCCCCGTTTCCAGATCTCGGATCTCCCCCACCATGATGATATCCGGGTCCTGACGGAGGAAAGCCCGCAGCGCCTCGGCGAATGTGAGGCCAGTGGCGGTATTGATGTGTACTTGGTTGATTCCTTCCACCTGGATTTCAACCGGATCCTCTGCCGTGGAGATGTTCACTTCCGGCCGGTTGAGTATATTGAGCGCGGTGTAGAGCGATACTGTTTTGCCGCTTCCGGTAGGCCCGGTAACCAGAATCATGCCGTAAGGCCTGTGGATGGCCTTGAGGAAGAGCTCTTTTTGGTCTTTCTCAAACCCAAGTGCATCGATTCCCACTTCGGCTGCGCTGGAGTCAAGAACCCGCAGGACCACTTTTTCACCATACACCGTCGGGCAGGTGTTCACGCGAAAATCGATAGCCTGCTTGTCGGAGACCTTCAACTTGATGCGGCCGTCCTGGGGAACCCGACGCTCCGCGATGTTGAGTCGTGCCATTACCTTCAGGCGTGAAGAGATGCGGTGGGCCAGGGAAACCGGCGGCGAGGCTTTTTCAAACAACATGCCATCCTGGCGAAAACGGATACGGTAGCTTTTTTCGTAGGGTTCGAAGTGGATGTCCGATGTGCCACTGCGGATGGCGTCCAGCAGAATCTTGTTGACGAATCTTACTACGGGAGCTTCATCAACATCTTGACCTTCACCTTCTTCTCCACCTGATTGTTCGCCATGTCCAAATTCCAGGTTCTCGAGGTTTTCCTCGAGCATGTCTTCCATGGTGCGGTCTCGCTCTTCGGACGCTTCTTGTAGCGCCTGTTGGAGCTTGTCCTCCTCCACCAGCACCAGCTCGATGGACATGTTGGTGTGGAATTGAAACTCCTTCGCGCCTTCCTGATTGGTGGGGTCAGAGGTGGCGAGAAACAGCCGGTTGCCTCGCTTGAAAATGGGCAGCAGCCGGTGTTTTTCCACCAGCTCCAACTTGACGAGATCGAGAGGAAAGGTTTCGCGGCTGACCTCATTGAGGTCCAATAGAGGCAGACCAAGCTCCTGGTGCGCAATAACGGCGACTTCACTGGCATCCAGAATATTGTTGTTTATGAGGTAGGTTAATAGTGGCTGATCGGCGGCGGCCGCTTTTTCTATTGCCTCGGCAGCTTCGTTTTGAGACAACAAACCAACATTGATGAGAAAGCGTGCCAGCCCCTGAAGTTGATTGGAAGATGTTTTTGCTTCAGCCATGACGCTTGTTTCCCATGGGAATGGTCAGAATTCCTCGCACACGCTGGTAACACCTTGTGGCGGCATCATCAAGACATCCAGAGCCTGTTTCGGCTCGGGGACATGTCCGGAAGACTGATTACGTCTCCCGTGCGGACACCTGGAATTTCTCGGGGTACTCTGTTGTCAACGCCCTCGATTTCGTTCCGCCAGGGCATAGTGCATTGCCGTGATCTGTTCCGATACCAAGCCTATCAGAAACACCAGCATGGCGGTGATGAACATTACACCGGCCATCTTGGAAAAACCGTTCGTCATCCAATAGAAGTAAATGTAACGTCCGATGCCGGCAACCCAGAAAAACATGCTCAAGGGAAAGAATACCCGCATGGGGGAAAACAAGGTTGTGATTTTCATGATGATGACCAGAAAACGCACCCCGTCACGCATCAGGCGGATTTTGCTCTTTCCTTTTCTGGGGCGTACCTCTATGGGCACAAAGCCCACGGAATAGCCAGAGCGAAGGAACGCCATGGTTGAGGTGGTGGGATAGGAAAACCCATTGGGCAGCAAATAGAGGAACTGGCGGAAGGCGTCGGCGCGGGCGGCGCGAAAGCCGGAGGTGAGGTCTTTTATTTTATGACCCGTCAACATCGAAGCCAGTTTGTTGAGAAGCAGGTTGCCGAGCATCCTTCTTTTGTTGGCCTGCCCTTTGATGCTTCGGGCGCCGATGACCATCTCATAACCTTTATCAAGCTTGTCGAGAAGTTTCTGAACTTCCCCGGAACTGTGCTGCCCGTCCGCGTCCATGAAAACCAGAATTTCTCCCCGGGCGTTACGCGCGCCTGTTTTTACCGCGGCGCCGTTGCCCATGTTGTACCTGTGTGAGATGACGCGGGCGCCCGCTGACCTGGCTTCTTCCGCCGTGTTGTCGCTGGAACAGTCATCCACCACCAGGATCTCGGCCTGCGGAAAATCCTGTTTCAGCCTGGAAACCACCTCGCCCACCGAGCCTGCTTCATTGTAGGCCGGTAGCACGATGCTGATGGCAGGACGGCGATTGTCCGAGCTCATGGCGATACGGGAGCCGACGTTGATGGAGAGGGATTGGCCACCATGAAAGCAAGCCTAGCGGCAACAGGGGTAAAAGAGCAAGCAGAGGGCGGGGCTGCTGTTAGCCGGTGAGGCTTGAACACCATTTTCAATCACGCAAGGGAACCTCTGATTTAATCCATGAACTCGCATCTTGTCCTCCTCCAGCCCGATTACT
>JALVUB010000235.1 GCA_027023915.1 Sedimenticola sp. | reverse complement strand
TCGATCTTCACCTCCGCGGGCGCTGGGGGAAAAGGGGCAACTGGCGGGGGCGTCTCGACCTTGGCGGCAGCGATCTCGCCTTTTCCGACGCCGGGGGGCTGCGCGTGGGCGAGTCCCTGAAGTTCCGGCTGGAAGGACGCATGCATGGAGATCTCACCCGGGCCGACGGCGATCTGGCCCTGATCCTGAAGGGCGGCCAGCTTTATCTCGATCCCTTTTATCTGCAAGCCGGGCAGCCCCTTTCCCTCAAGCTGGCCGGGCAAACCGGGCTGGATGGCCGCCGGGGCCGGGTGCGCCGTTTTCAGCTCGACTACGGCCAGGCCATTCATCTCGAGGGGCAGGGCCGGTGGCAGCGGGGCAAGATCCAGGCCCTGGCCCTGCAAGGGCGGGTGGCCGATCTGGACACCCTTTACAAGCTGGCATTGCAGCCGTTGCTTATCGGCTCCGCCCTGGACGACCTGAAACTGACCGGCCGGGGAGAAGGCGCTTTTTCAATGGATGGCAACGGCCCGGCCAGCGCCCGCCTGCAACTGCGCCAAACCGATGTTGAAGACAACGCCGGGCGTTTCGCCGTCCAGGGGCTGGAGAGCCAGCTCAACTGGCGGGCAAACGGGGCCTCCGCTCCCTCCAGTGTGGCGTGGCGGCAGGCGCGGCTCTACAAGGTGAGGCTCGGTTCCGCAAGAGTGAACCTTCGATTGCAAGGCGATCGGGTGGTGGTGGCGCCGTTCAGTGTGCCGTTGTTGGGGGGCAAGCTTCATTTTTCCAGCCTCAGGCTCGAAGGCCGTGGCGACCGGCTTCGCGCCGAAACAGGCGCCAGGCTGGAGAAGGTGGATCTGGCCGCCTTGAGCCGGGCGCTTGGCTGGCCCGAACTGGCCGGGCGCCTGGATGCCGACCTGCCACGCCTGCGCTATCGGGACGGCCGCTTGCAGCTCGACGGCGAGCTGGTGATGCGCCTGTTCGGCGGCCGCGTGGTGGTGAAAGGGCTGGTGGTGGAGGATCTGCTGGGCGCCGCGCCGGTGGTGCGCGCCAGCATCCGGCTGGAAAACCTCGACCTGGCGCAACTCTCGCGCACCTTCTCCTTCGGGCGCATCGAAGGCAGTCTGGAAGGGCGGGTACGCGATCTGCGGCTTGTGGGCTGGGAGCTGGCTTCCTTCGACGCCGACCTGCGCTCGCCGCCCCGCGACCGCCGCCGCCACCGCATCAGCCAACGCGCCATCGACGATCTCACCGAGCTGGGCAATGGCGTTGCTTCGGGCCTGTCGAGCACCTTTTTGGGGGTGTTCAAGGATTTTGCCTACGACCGTCTGGCGCTGAAAGTGAGGCTGCGGGGTGATCGGGCGCGCCTGGATGGTGCTCCCGGGCCCCAAGGCGGCTACTATATCGTCAAGGGCGCGCTGCTGCCGCGGGTGGATGTCATCGGCAGGAATCGTGACGTCGCCTGGAAGGATCTGCTCAGCCGCCTGCGTAACATCAGAATCAAAAGTGTCGTTGTGGAGTGAAGCCCATGTTCAAAAAGACAACCTGGCCCCTGTTGAGCCTGCTGCTCACCGCCTGCGTGACCATCAACATCTACTTTCCCGCCGCCGCAGCCGAGCAGGCGGCGCGGGTGATCGTGCGCGACGTGCTCAAAAACGGACAGGCCGCGCCGCCGGCCAAGCCCGAGGCGCCGCGGCAGAAAGAAGATCACTCCTCCCTGGTGCCGCCGAAGACGGTCTGGGTGGCAAGCCGCCTGCTGGAGTGGCTGGTGCCGGCGGCGGAGGCCGCGGGCCGCGCCAATATCGAGATCAACACCCCCGCCATCGCCCGTCTGCGCAAATCCATGGCCAACCGCCAGCGGCAGTTGGGGCGCTGGTATCAGGCCGGTGCCATCGGCTTTGACGAGTCGGGACTGGTGACGGTGCGCAGCCTCAAATCGGTGCCGTTAAACCAGCGCAACCGGCTGAGGAAGCTGGTGGCGGACGAAAACCGCGACCGCAACGCCCTGTATCGTGAGATCGCCCGCGCCAACGGCCATTCCGAGTGGGAGCAGGAGATCCGCAAAACCTTCGCCCGCATCTGGGTGGAGGAGGCGCCAAAGGGGTACTGGTACAAGCAAAAGGGGGCGTGGAAGCGGAAATGATCGGCCTTTGGTGCCGGTCTTGCATGAGTAGTCGGCGGCCGGCCACCAGCCATTGGAGTTCGGCGCGCCGGCCTCCGACCGCTCATGAACACCACTTTCGTCAAGACTTTTGTCCTTCTCATGGCGCTGTTGGCGGCGGTGGCGCCCTTCTGGCCGCCGGTGCTCTGGAGCCTGGTGGTGATTCTGCCGCTGGCGGCTGTCGGCTTTTACGATCTTTTCCAGAAAGAGCACGCCATCCGCCGCAACTTTCCCCTTTTCGGGCGCGGGCGCTGGCTGATGGAGGCCCTGCGGCCCTATGTGCGGCAGTATTTCGTAGAGTCGGACACCGACGGCACCCCGGTGAACCGCATGTTCCGCAGCATCGCCTACCAGCGTGCCAAGGGGGCCAGGGACACCGTGCCCTTCGGTACCCGGGTGGACACCTACCGCGACGGCTACGAGTGGATCGGCCACTCGCTGGCGGCGGTTGACGCGGCGGAGGTTGAGACCGATCTGCGGGTCACCGTGGGCGGTCCCCAATGCGGCCGTCCCTACAGGGCCAGCGTTCTCAACATCTCCGCCATGAGTTTTGGCGCTCTCAGTCCCAATGCGGTGCTGGCGCTGAACAAGGGCGCCAGGCTCGGCGGCTTTGCCCACAACACCGGCGAAGGCGGGATCAGCCCCTATCACCTGGAACATGGTGGCGACCTGATCTGGCAGATCGGCACCGGTTATTTCGGCTGCCGCGACCGCGAGGGCCGCTTCGATCCCGAACGATTCCGCGAGCAGGCCGCCCTGGAGGTGGTGAAGATGGTGGAGATCAAGCTCTCCCAGGGGGCCAAGCCGGGCCACGGCGGCATTCTGCCGGCGAGCAAGAACACCCCGGAGATCGCCCGCATCCGTGGCGTGGCGCCTTACACCAGGGTTGCTTCACCGCCGGGGCACAGTGCCTTCTCCACTCCCTTGGAGCTGATGGCCTTCATCGGCCGCCTGCGCGAGCTCTCCGGCGGCAAGCCGGTGGGGATCAAGCTCTGTGTGGGACGCGAAAGTGAGTTTGTCGCCCTCTGCAAGGCGATGGTGGCCAGCGGCATACAGCCCGATTTCATTACCGTGGACGGAGGCGAGGGGGGCACCGGGGCGGCGCCCCTGGAGTATGCCAACTCCATCGGCATGCCGCTGCGGGAGGCCCTGGCGCTGGTGGTCAACTGCCTCATCGGTTTCGGCCTGCGCGAACAGGTGCGGGTCATCGCATCGGGCAAGATCTTCACCGGCTTTCATCTGGTGAAGCACATGGCCCTGGGGGCGGACCTGTGCAACAGCGCCCGCGGCATGATGTTCGCCCTCGGCTGCGTCCACTCCCTCACCTGCAACAGCAACCGTTGTCCCAGCGGGGTGGCCACCCAGGATCCCCGTCTCTATCGCGGACTGGTGGTGGATGAGAAGGCCCGGCGGGTGGCCCGCTACCATGCCGGCACGGTGCGCGCCACCGCCGAGATAATCGCTTCCGCCGGACTGCGCCATCCGCGTCAGCTCAACCGTTCCCACATCCACCGGCGGGTGAGCCAGCGCGAGGTACGCCGTTACGACGAGATCTATCCTTACATACCCGAGGGTGCCCTACTGGGTGACGAGATTCCCGAAAGCCTGCGGCTGGCCATGGCCGAGGCTGACGCCGGTTCGTTCGCTCCCCGCGCCTGTCTCACCTGCATCGATAGGAAGACGCGGGAGATCGGGGGCAACTGGTAAGCCGAGAAACCGGCAGGCTCAGCCGGTGGCGGCGTTGCGCAACAGATCGGTGATGCCGCCGGCCGCGCAGGGCATGCCGGTAAGAAAACCCTGTACCGCGTCGCAGCCGACGTCAACCAGAAACTCCAGTTGCGCCTCGTTTTCCACTCCCTCGGCGATCACCTCAATATCCATCGCATGGGCCATGGCGATGATGGATCGGACTATGGCGGCGTTCTCCTCGCTGTGGGGAAGGTCTCGAATGAAGGCTATGTCGATCTTCAGCCAGTCGATGGGAAACTGCTTCAGATAGGCCAGCGAGGAATAGCCGGTGCCGAAATCGTCGATGGCCACCGAGATGCCGGCATCCGCCAGCCTGTGGGTGATGGTGGTGGCCAGCTCGGGATCGTCCATCATCGCTGTTTCGGTGATCTCCACCTCGAACCATTCTGGGCGGGCGCCATACTGGGCGATGATATCCAGCAGGCTGTCGGCCATGTCCTGGCGCATCATCTTAACCGGAGAGATGTTGATTCCCACCGGCCAGGGATGAATGTCCAGGGTGGCCCACTCGCTGGCCTGACGTGCTGCCTCTGCGATCACCCAGCGCGTCAGCGGCAGGATCAGGCCGGTTTCCTCGGACAGGGGGATAAACTCTCCCGGCGGAATATCGCCCCGTTTTGGATGGTGCCAGCGCAGCAGGGCCTCCAGCCCCACGAGCTTACCCACTTTTGTCGTGGTGCTTCCCGTCAGACGGTATTTCCCCTGGTAGTGGAGGGAGAAGTCTTCCAGGTGGGGGATGAAGCTGGGGTTTCTTGTATCCACCGCCCTGGCCATATCCTGTTCCAGGGAGAGACGGCGACCGACCTTTTCGGCCATCTCGTCGCTGAAACAGTGAATGTGGGTGTGGCCGGCCTTGGCGTGGTACATGGCCGTATCCGCGTGCTTGAGCAGGGTGTCGATATCGAGGCCGTCATCGGGATAGATGGCGATGCCGATGCTGCTGTCAAGCATGAACTCGTGATTGTCGATCAGGCAGGGCTCGGTGATGATGTCGTAGAGCTTGCGCGCCACCGCCATGGCTGCCTCCCTGTGGCAGTCCGGCAATAGAATGGCGAACTCATCGCCGCCGAGGCGGGCCACGCTGTCCACGTTCCGCAAGGCGTTGCGCAGGCGATCTCCGATGGCCACCAGCACGGTGTCCCCGACTGCGTGCCCCATGGTGTCGTTGATGAACTTGAAGCGGTCCAGGTCGATGTAGAGAACCGCCA
>JALVUB010000234.1 GCA_027023915.1 Sedimenticola sp. | reverse complement strand
GGTCCACCACCGCCGGCACCCCGGTGAAGTCCTGCATCAGCACCCGTGCCGGGCGGTACTGGATCTCCTGGCTGGG
Source organism: Sedimenticola sp. (assembly GCA_027023915.1). GTDB lineage: Bacteria > Pseudomonadota > Gammaproteobacteria > Chromatiales > Chromatiaceae > Thiolapillus. Next base: position 5,034 of record JALVUB010000234.1, on the reverse strand, counting down.
CTGCCCTCGATGGCGTCGAGGCGGAAGATCTCGTAGGCGCGGCCGTTCACCTCCAGGGTGTCACGGGCGTTGAAGCTGTTGTCGCTCATGGGTGGGGAACTCCGTGGCAGGTCGAAAATCAGCCGCGCATTTTACCATGGCCGTTTCTGGCGAAGATGGCGCTATACTCGAAAAACCTTGTCCAGACCAAGGAGAATGCCATGGCCCAGACCAAGATCCTGCTCGAAGAACGCGACATTCCCACCCACTGGTACAACGTGGTGGCCGACATGCCCAACCCGCCGGAACCGCCCCTGGGGCCGGACGGCAAGCCGGTGGGGCCAGACGCCCTGGCGGCCATCTTTCCCGAGGCGCTCATCGAGCAGGAGGTGAGCAGCGAGCGCTGGATCGAGATCCCGGAAGAGGTGCGCGAGGTCTACCGGCTCTGGCGCCCCTCGCCCCTCTACCGCGCCCACCGGCTGGAGGCGGCCCTGGGGACGCCGGCCCGCATCTATTACAAGTACGAAGGGGTGAGCCCCGCCGGCTCCCACAAGCCCAACACCGCCACCGCCCAGGCGTTCTACAACCGCCAGGCGGGCATCCGCCGGCTCACCACCGAGACCGGCGCCGGCCAGTGGGGGTCGTCGCTGGCGCTGGTGGGAGAGATGTTCGGCATCGAGGTGCGGGTCTACATGGTGAAGGTGAGCTACGAGCAGAAGCCCTTCCGCCGCTCCATGATGCAGACCTGGGGCGCCGAGGTGCTTCCCAGCCCCAGCGACCAGACCGAGGCGGGACGCAGGATCCTGGCCGAGCACCCCGATTCACCCGGCTCGCTCGGCATCGCCATCTCCGAGGCGGTGGAGGAGGCCGCCTCGCGCAAGGACACCAACTACTCGCTGGGTTCGGTGCTCAACCACGTGCTGCTCCACCAGACGGTCATCGGCCTTGAGGCGAAGAAGCAGTTCGAGCTGGCTGGTGACTACCCAGACGTGATCTTCGCGCCCTGCGGCGGGGGTTCGAACTTCGGCGGCGTGGCCTTCCCCTTCTTCGCCGACAAGGCGGCGGGCAAAGCGGTGCGGTTGGTGGCGGTGGAGCCGGCCTCCTGTCCCACCCTCACGCGGGGGCACTACGCCTACGACTTCGGTGATGCCGTGGGGCTGACGCCCCTGCTGAAGATGTACACCCTGGGTCACGATTTCGTGCCGCCGGGCATCCACGCCGGCGGGCTGCGTTACCACGGCGATTCGGCGCTGGTCTCGCAGCTCTACCATGAAGGGCTCATCGAGGCGGTGGCGGTGCACCAGCTCGCCACCTTCGAGGCTGGCGTGCAGTTCGCCCGCGCCGAGGGGATCATCCCCGCGCCCGAGTCAAGCCACGCCATCCGCGCCTGCATCGACGAGGCGCTCGAGTGCAAGGAGACGGGCGAGGCGAAGACCCTGTTCTTCAACCTCTCGGGGCACGGCCACTTCGACATGGCGGCCTACGACAAATATTTCAGCGGGGAATTACAAGATTACGAATATCCCGCGGAAGCCATAGAGGAAGCGCTTCAGCATCTGCCGGAAGTGTGAGCCCGCCGCCCGTTCAGGACTCGGGCACCAGCGACAACGCTTGTTCCAGCACCTCCGGGCCGGCGCCGGGGAGATGGGCGTTCTGCGAGAGGTGGCGGCGCCACCTTTTGGCGCCAGGACGCCCGTGGAAGAGCCCCAGCAGGTGGCGGCTGATGTGTTTGAATGGCACGCCCCTCTGGCATTCGGCCTCTACCATGGGCAGCAGGCGGCGCACTACCTGGTGTGGCGTGCCGGGGTGCCAGTCTTCGCCGAACAGACGACGGTCGGCTTCGGCCAGCAGCCAGGGGTCGTGATAAAGGGCGCGGCCCATCATCACGCCGTCCACCTTTTCAAGCTGTTGAAGAGCCTGGTCTAGGTTTTGAATGCCGCCGTTGATGACGATCTCGAGATGGGGCAGGTCACTTTTAAGGCGATGCACCATGTCGTAGCGCAAGGGGGGCACTTCGCGGTTCTCCCTGGGGCTCAGCCCCTCCAGCCAGGCCTTGCGGGCGTGGACGATGAAGGTCTGGCAGCCGGCGCCGGCCAGGGTTTCGACAAAATGGCGCAGGGGCTCGTAGCCCTCCTGGTGGTCGATGCCGATGCGGTGCTTGGCGGTCACCGGCAGGCTCGTGGTCTCGGTCATGGCGGTGATGCATTCGGCCACCAGATGGGGGTCGGACATCAGGCAGGCGCCGAAGCGGCCCGACCGCACCCGGTCGGAGGGACAGCCAAGGTTGAGGTTGATCTCGTCGTAGCCCCATTCCTCGCCCAGACGGGCGCAGCGGGCCAGCGTGTCCGGGTCGCTGCCGCCAAGCTGGAGGGCCACCGGGTGCTCTTCCGGGAAAAAATCCAGATGGCGGGCGCGGTCGCCGTGGAGCAGGGCGCCGGTGGTCACCATTTCGGTATAGAGCAGGGTGTGGCGCGAGATCAGCCGCGCCAGGTAGCGAAACCAGCGGTCGCTCCAGTCCAGCATGGGTGCCAGACAGAGACGGTGGTCAGGCATGGTGTTCGTCTTGGGGTTTGTCGGCCGGTGCCACCCCTTCCACCTCAAGGGTAATGTGGCCTACCCTGGGCAGGCGCTGGCGGATGTTGGCCTCGATCTCGTCGATGATCTTCTCAGTGCGGGCAATGACCGCCTCCACCGAGGCGCGTGCCGAGGCCCAGCGGCGGTAGCGCTCCTCCCTGGCCCGCTGTCCGGGGAGGGACTCCAGAATGGCGTCGCAGCGTAGCTGGATACGGTCGTAAAGCTCGGCGGTCACCGCCTCCTCGCGCAGTTCGATTTCCGCCATCAATACCGTGTGCTCCTCGTCGATGATGACCGAACGCAGGTCGTGGTAACCCTCCACCTCGGGATGTGCCGCCACAACCTCGCGGAACACCATCTCCGCTTCATTGTCCCGGATATCGGTGAGAAAGCGCATGTTGACAAAGCCCAGGTAAAAGGCGATGCCGCCCAGCATCAGGGCGATGAGCGCGGAAAAGAGGATGTCATATTTGGAATTGCCGGTCAGGGCGGCAAGCAGAATGCCCAGGGCCGCCAGGGTAAGCCCGAGCATGGCGGCGGAGTCTTCCATCACGACAGCCACCAGGGTGGGGTCTTCTGCCTCGATAAGATAGCGAAGCAGGTTGTTCTTGCCGTCGTTTCGCATGCGGCGCAACAGTTCTCGCATGGCCACCAGGAAGGAGGCGCCTTCCAATAGAAAAGCGGTGGTGAGCACAATCAAGTTCAGCCAAAGGGCGGGGAAAGCAAACCCCAGGAGGGTTACCTCTTCGCTAAAGTGATGCTGTCCCAGTCCTTGCCAACTGTGCCAGGCATGTGCCAGGCCAAGTCCAGCGCCAATGGAGAAGAGGCCGATGGCCGACCAGAGGTTCCACAGATATTTTTTCTGGCCATGACCGAATGCGTAACGCTGGTCCGCTGGTTTTTCGCCCTCTCGCAGGCCAAGAAAGAGAAAACCCTGGTTGAGGGTGTCCATCAGGCTATGCACCGCTTCGTTAACCATGGATGCCGAGCCGCTGGCGGCGCCCGCGATGAACTTGATGACGGTAACGATGAAATTGGAAGCAATGGCGGTGAGCACCGCCTTTTTGGAAGCATGAGCCATGATCTTTATCGGCTTTTTCCCTTCAGTGCTTGCAGCAGGTCCATGACCGTCTTGACCAGGGCCAGCAATACCACGCCCACTTGAGGATAGGGGAGGAAGCTGAGAAATATGGCGCTGCCCAGCACCACCAGATGAAGCACCACCACTCGTCCGTAAGGTTCGCTCATCATTTCTCCCGCGCTGGAAGCTGCTATTCTGCCGCTGGCAAGATCCTGGAAAAAGCTCACGCCATGGCTCACCATCAGCCCCAATAAAGCCAGGGCCATGCTGTGGCCGCCCAGGTGGGCAGCAAGATTGGCGCCGTTCATCTGCTCGTGGAGAAAGAGCTGAAAGACAAATTGGCCGTGGGCGAAGGTAAAGAGACCATAATGGACCAGAAAAAACAGGGCGACGAACAGGTTGGCAATTTTGGGTAGCCGGGGTGCCACCACATTGGTCAATTCCTGGGCTGTCGGTTGTGCCGCTGCCGGCGGGAGTGTCATGGCGCTGTTCGATTGGCCACTGGGGAGCGCCACCTTGTCTCCCGAAGCCAGCAAAATCCTTGGCACCTGCCAGAAAGCCACCACCACATTCTCCGCCCAGTAGAGCAGCAGAATCATGGCCGGTGGCCAACCTGATTTTAGTGCGATCACCAACGAGAGCAGATTGGCGGCAACTTGGAGCATGGGTGCCTGCTTCATGACACCTCCAGATGTTTTATGAGCAGGCGGGAGCCCCGCTGCCAGTTATAAAGGCGGCGTCGCGGGCCTGGAAGCTGTTTCAACTCCGCAGGCGCGAAGCCCCGTTCGCGGAACCAATGAGCGGTGCGGGTGGTGAGCACAAAAAGCGACGCCATGCCCAGGTTTCTGGCTTCTGTTTCCAACCTTTCCAGAAGCTGATCGCCGCGTCCCTGGTTTTGATAGTCCGGATGCACCGCCAGACAAGCCAGCTCTGCCATGTGGGCATCGGCAAAAGGGTAGAGGGCGGCGCAGGCAATGACAGTACCGTCGCGCTCGATGACAGTGAAATGGTCGATTTCCGTTTCTATGCGCTCGCGCGAGCGGCGCACCAGCACACCAGCCTTCTCCAGTGGTGAGATCAGCCCAAGTATGCCGCCCACGTCGTCTATGGTGGCTTGCCGCATCGTTTCCCACCGTTCCATGGAGATGAGCGTGCCGATGCCGTCGCGCGTGAAAAGCTCGCGCAGCAGCACGCCATCCATCTTGCGTGGCAAGACATGGGTTCGTTTCACCCCGTTGCGGGCGGCGTGGACGGCATTGCGCAGCACCCGCCTAATCTGTTCCGGCTGCTTTCTGCGGCGCGCCAGAAGCTGTTCCGTTTCCGCTGGCAGCAGGCTGCTGATGGGTTGACGGCGGCTGTCGCGCAGAGGTTCGTCGGTGAGAAAGATGAGCTTGTCCGCG
>JALVUB010000233.1 GCA_027023915.1 Sedimenticola sp. | reverse complement strand
TTTCAGCACTTCAACGATGTCGGAACGGTCACCGTATTTCTCCACCAGCGCCTTGGCTTCCTCGTCGTCCCGCTGGGCGAAATATTTGCCGTCGTAAAGAATGCCGGGGCCGTCGGTCTCTTCCCGCCCGAGACGGCGGTTGAACTTCATCCGGCCCACGGCGGAAAGGTCGTACCGCTCTTCGGTGAAGAAGAGGTTGTGGAACAGATTCTGGGCCGCCTCGCGGGTGGGCGGCTCGCCGGGACGCATCATGCGGTAGATCTCCACCTGCGCCTCGAGCTGGGTGGAGGTGGGATCGAGCCGCAAGGTCTCGGAGATATAGGGGCCGTGATCCAGGTCGTTGGTAAAGAGCGTATCGAGGGTCTTGATCCCCTTCTCCTTCAAGGTTTCCACCATCTCCGGGGTGATTTCGTCGTTGGCGGCGCCGATCAGCTCGCCGGTCTCTGGATCAACCACATCGTGAGCCAGCACCTTGCCCACCAGGTACTCATCGGGCACCTCCAACTTGTCTACACCCGCCTTTTCCAGCTCGCGGATATGGCGCGCGGTGATACGCTTGTTGGCTTCAACGATCACCTTGCGACCGGCCTTGATATCGAACAACGCGGTCTGTCCGCGCAGCCGCTTGGGCACCAGATCGAGACGGATCTTGCCCTTGTCGAAGGTGAAGGTGTCGGTTTCGAAGAAGTAATCAAGAATTTCCTGGGTGTCGTAGCCCAAGGCACGCAACAGAATGGTGGCCGGAATCTTGCGCCGGCGGTCGATGCGCACGAAAACCAGATCCTTGGGATCGAACTCGAAGTCGAGCCAGGAACCCCGATACGGAATCACGCGCGCCGAGAAGAGCAGCTTGCCCGAAGAGTGGGTCTTGCCCTTGTCATGGTCGAAGAAAACGCCGGGAGAGCGATGCAACTGGGAGACGATGACCCGCTCGGTGCCGTTGATGACGAAGGTGCCGTTCTCGGTCATGAGCGGCAGTTCGCCCATATAGATCTCCTGCTCCTTCACATCCTTGACGCGCTTGACGCCGGCCGGGGCGTCGCGGTCGTAGATCACCAGGCGCACCAGCACCCGCAGCGGCGCGGCATAGGTGACGCCGCGCAACTGGCATTCGCGCACGTCGAACATGGGCTCGCCGAGGCGATAGCTCACGTACTCAAGGGCCGCGCTGCCGTTATGGCTCACGATGGGGAACACCGAGCTGAACGCGGCATGCAGGCCCTGCCTGGCCCGCTCTTCGGGCTTTTTGTCCGCCTGCAAAAAGTTGCGGTAGGACTCGATCTGCGTCGCCAGCAGATAGGGGATTTCGAGCACGCTGCCGCGCTTGCCGAAATCCTTGCGAATGCGTTTTTTCTCAGTAAAAGAATAGGCCATGCCTGCCTTCCCTCAGTTTGTTCCGACTCCGGCAGCTGTTGCCGAATTTTGTTCCGCAAGCAGGAAAAGGCCGGCGGCCCGCAGGCCACCAGCCATTTCCGGTTTTGCGATGACGCTCGTCAAGACCGCTGTTACTTGATCTCGACGGTGGCGCCGGCTTCTTCCAGTGCTTTTTTGGCCTCCTCGGCCTCTTCCTTGCTCACGCCTTCTTTCAGCACGGTGGGCGCGCCTTCCACCGCTTCCTTGGCTTCTTTCAGACCAAGGCCGGTGAGACCACGCACCGCCTTGATGACGGCCACTTTCTTGTCACCGAAACCGGTGAGCACCACGTCGAACTCGGTTTTTTCAGCGGCCGCCTCGCCACCGGCATCGCCACCAGCAGCGGGCACCGCGGCGACGGCCGCGGCAGCGGTGACACCAAACTTCTCTTCCATGGCCTCGATCAGCTCCACCACCTCCATGACGGACATGTTGGCGATGGCTTCGAGGATCTCGTCTTTGGAAACTGCCATTTTCAGGGCTCCTGATCTCTAGGTTAAAGGTTGAAAGGATTGCTTGCCGGAGGGCGCCCGCGTTCAGGCGGCCTCCTTGGCGTCGCGAACGGCTGCGAGGGTGCGCACCAGCTTGCCCGGCACCTCGTTGAGCGTGGTGGCCAGCTTCTGCACGGGAGCCAGCATGGTTCCCATGAGCATGCTGACCGCCTGCTCGTAGGTGGGCATCTTCGCCAGGGTGGTGATGTCAGACGGCGCCAACAGCTTGCCGTTGAGGGCAACCATTTTAACCACCAACTGATCGTGCTCCTTGGCGAAGTCGCTGATAACACGCGCGGCAGCACCCGGATCTTCTTGCGAGAAAGCCAGCAGCAGGGGGCCGACGAAGCCTTCCTGCATGCAGGCAAAATCCGTGTCCTCCACCGCCCGCCGCGCCAGGGTGTTCTTGACCACCCGCAGATAGACGCCGGCGTTGCGCGCCTCTTTGCGCAACGCGGTCATCTCCTCCACGGTGAGGCCGCGATACTCGGCGGCGATGGCGGAGTAGGCGCTGCTCGCCACTTCAGCCACTTCGGCGACGATGGCTTTTTTCTGCTCAAGATTGAGTGCCAATGTCGTCACCTCCCGACAACGATGGGGAATGTCGCCATTCCCGTTTCGGTTACGGAAGACCCGTCGTCTTCCAGTTCACGGTGCACCGTCATCAGGAGCAAGCCCTGAATTCGGAGCGCCGTCTGCGCAGGCGGATTAAGCTTCCCCTAAGGGAAGCACCTGCGGTCTTTGACAGCAGGCGGCGTTTCCACCGCCGCTCCCAAAATCCTGCTTCAGGGCACCTCGAAAAATTCGAGGTGCCCGTGCGGGACAAGGAAGTCCCGCCATGTTCAATCCCGTAAGGGATTGAACATGTAGCAAACCGGAAACCACGTTTTCGGTTTGCGCAGAGAAAAATTGCCTGGATGGCAATTTTTCGAGGTTCCCTTCAAAGGCTCAGCGAGCCCTGGTCCACAGTGAGGCCCGGCCCCATGGTGCTGGAGACCGAGACCTTTTTCATGTACACACCTTTGGAAGCGCTGGGCTTGGCCTTTTTCAGGTCGGCCAGCAAAGCTTCCAGGTTCTCCTTGAGGGCGGAGGGATCAAAGTCCACCTTGCCGATGGATGCGTGGATGATGCCGTTCTTGTCGGTGCGGTAGCGCACCTGGCCGGCCTTGGCGTTCTTCACCGCCTCGGCCACATTGGGGCTCACGGTGCCCACCTTGGGGTTGGGCATCAGGCCGCGGGGGCCGAGGATCTGACCGAGCTGACCCACCACCCGCATGGCATCCGGGCTGGCGATGACCACGTCGAAATCGAGGTTGCCACCCTTGATCTCCTCGGCCAACTCTTCCATTCCCACCTTGTCGGCGCCAGCCTCCTTGGCCGCATCGGCCGCTGGCCCCTGGGCAAAAACCGCCACACGCACCGACTTGCCGGTGCCGTGGGGCAGCACGGTGGAGCCGCGCACCACCTGATCCGATTTACGGGGATCGACACCGAGATTGACCGCCACATCCACCGATTCGGTAAATTTGACGCTTGAAAGTTCCTTCAGCAGCTTGAAGGCTTCTTCCGCATCATAGGCGCGGGTGGGATCGATCTTTTCACGAATCGCGCGAAGACGCTTGCTCAACCTGGCCATTTACACACCCTCCACGTCGATGCCCATGCTGCGGGCGGTACCGGCGATGGTACGTACCGCGGCATCCATGTCGGCAGCCGTGAGATCGGGCTCCTTGAGCTTGGCGATCTCCTCGAGCTGCTCTCGGGTCACCTTGCCCACCTTTTCGGTGTTGGGCCGTCCGCTGCCTGACTGAATGCCCACCGCCTTTTTCAGCAGGATGGAAGCAGGCGGCGTCTTCATGACGAAGGTGAAGGAACGGTCGTTGTAAACCGTTATCACCACCGGCACCGGCATGCCCTTTTCGATGTTCTGGGTTTGCGCGTTGAACGCCTTGCAGAACTCCATGATGTTCACGCCGTGCTGACCCAACGCCGGTCCCACGGGCGGGCTCGGGTTGGCTTCCTGGGCGGGAACCTGAAGCTTGATGTAGGCTTCGATCTTTTTTGCCATGGTTCACCTCTTGGTTTGGGTTCATGCGGCAGGGGCTTTCACCCTGCCTCCCCGGAAATTCAGGCGACCGGCGGCCACGATTTCAGCCACCGACCACCCGCCGATCTGTTTCAGCTTTTTTCGACCTGGCTGAACTCCAGGTCCACAGGCGTGGAGCGGCCGAAAATGGAAACCGACACCTTCAAGCGGCTCTTGTCGTAGTCCACCTCTTCCACCACGCCGGTAAAGTCGTTGAACGGCCCGTCGATGACGCGCACCACTTCGCCCGGCTCGAACAGCACCTTGGGACGGGGTTTCTCGGTGCCCTCGCGCATACGGTCCAAAATCGCCTGGGCCTCCTTGTCGCTGAGCGGCGCGGGCCTGTCCTCCGTGCCACCGATAAAACCGAGCACCTGGGGCACGTCTTTCACCAAGTGCCAGGTCTCGTCGGTCATCTCCATGTTGACCAGCACATAGCCAGGAAAAAATTTGCGCTCGCTGCGACGCTGCTGCCCCCCCTTCATCTCAACCACTTCTTCCGTGGGTACCAGAATGTCGCCAAAATGGTCTTCCATCCCAAAACGCTTGATGCGCTCTTCCAGTGAGCGCTTCACTTTGCCTTCGTAGCCGGAGAAGGCCTGCACCACATACCAACGCTTTGCCATGTCAGCCTCCCTGACCGGTGAACAGGCGCACCAGCACGAAGAGTATGGAATCGACGCCCCAGAGGAAGAGCGAAGTGGCCAGCACCACGGCGAAAATGACCAGGGTGGTCTGCACTGTCTCCTGACGAGTGGGCCAGACCACCTTGCGAACTTCCACATGCGCGGCGGAGAAGAAGCCCCGCACACGGCGACCCGGGCCGGTCCGCAAGGCCACCGCCACGGCAACACCGACCACCACCAGCAACTCCAGCAGCCGCACCCACAAAGGTTTGTCGGCCAACAAGTAAAAGCCCGCCACGGCACCACCCAGCAGCAGCACCGCCAGCACCAGCTTTACCACGTCGAATGAATTGCGCTCGCCTTGCTTTTCGCTCTTTGCGTTCATGCCGCCTACTCAAAGACACCGGCTCAACCGCCGGCGCCCGCGATAATGGCAGGCCAGGAGGGACTTGAACCCCCAACCTGCGGTTTTGGAGACCGCTGCTCTGCCAATTGAGCTACTGGCCTGTATCGTTACTGCAAAAAC
>JALVUB010000232.1 GCA_027023915.1 Sedimenticola sp. | reverse complement strand
CATCTTGTCCTCCTCCAGCCCGATTACTGCGTTGAAGTTCTTGCCAATAGCTCGCTATTGGCTGCGAACTTCGCCTTGTACTCGAACCGGAGGAGAACAATCTGCTTCGTCCAGGATTAAATCAGAGCTTCCTTAGAGCCCAGTATCTTTGCCACTTAAAGAGTTTCTCTTGCTAACATAAAGCAGCCCTCACGTCAGGGTCAGCGAATTTTTCCTTCTTTCCCTTCCATCAGATTGCGGATGTTGCTCCGGTGGCGCCAGTAGAGTAGCAGGGTGATGGCTGTCTGCATGGCGAGTAAATAGGGATCGGGCCAGACCAGCCAAACATAGAGTGGCGCCAGGGCCATGGAGATCAGAGCGGCGAGGGAGGAGATGTTGCCTATTTTTGCCACCAGCATCCAGGTGGCGGCCACCATCAAGCCGATGAGCCAGTGAAGGCCGAATTGAACGCCCAAGGCGGTCGCGACCCCCTTCCCGCCCTTGAAACCAAAAAACAGCGGGTAAAGATGGCCGAGAAAGGCGGCCAGGCCGGTGAGGGCCAGCACTTGGGGCGGCATTTGCAGTAGGTGAGCCGCCAACATGGGTATAAGCCCTTTCAGGGCATCACCGAGCAGGGTGATGGCGGCGGCCTTTTTGCCCCCGATGCGCAGCATGTTGGTGGCGCCGGGGTTGTGGGAGCCTTGGGTGCGGGGGTCGGGCAGCCCCATGGCGCGGGCCACGAGAACGGCGCTGGAGATGGACCCGAACAGGTAGGCGCTGATTATGATGAGGTAGGGCAGCATGGAAAGGATCAAACAGGGGCGGAATGGGATTATAGTACGCGAATCCTTTTCATCGTCTCCAGGGGATTCGGTATTGGACACGGTTTTTCTTCATCGTTTGCGCCTCGATGTGCTTGTGGGGGTGCATGAGTACGAACGTCAGGCGCCTCAGTCAGTCTATCTCGATGTGGAGATGGGGGCGGACGTAAAAAGGGCGGCCGCTTCCGACCGGTTGGAGGATGCCCTCGATTATGCCGCCGTGGCCGGGGCGCTCGCGGAGTATGCGGCCGGCACCGATTTCCAGCTCATTGAGAGCCTGGCCGAGGGGTGTGCCGAAGTGATCCTGCAACGCTTTCCGGTGGAGCGGTTGCGGCTGACGCTCCACAAGCCCGGAGCGCTTGAGAATGCCGAATCGGCGGGCCTGGTGATCGAGCGGGAGCGGCGCAGCCAATGACCCGCGCCTGGATCTCAATTGGCAGCAATATCGAGCCGGAGGAAAATGTGCGCTCAGCGCTGACCCTGCTTGAAGCGCGTTATGGGCCCTTGGTGGTTTCTCCGGTTTACCGGACGCCCGCGGAGGGGTTTGAGGGCGATGATTTTCTCAATCTTGTGGTGGGCATCGACACCAATGAGCCGCCGGACATGGTTCGACGGGCCCTGCGTCAAATGGAGGATGCCCGTGGCCGGGTGCGTGGTTCGGAGAAATTCAGCGCGCGGACCCTCGATCTGGATCTGCTCACCTGGGGGGACAGGGTGGATGCCGGGCTGGGGCTGCCTCGCGGCGAGATTCTCGAATATGCCTTCGTTCTTCGCCCCCTGGCCGAAGTGGCGCCTGAAGAACGTCATCCGCTGACGGGAAAGACCTACGCCGAATTGTGGGAGGACTTTCCCCGTAAGACGAAAATGATCCAAGTGGTTGTTTGATTCCTTTCATTTCATTGTTGAATGGTGCGTCCGCCATCCACCGCGATGATCTGGCCGGTAACATAGCTGTTTGTGGCGAGAAAAAGCACGGATTTTGCGATCTGTTCCGGCTCGCCGGCGCGGCCCAGGGGAATGCGAGGCAGGGACCGAATTTTGGACTGTTGGCCTTCCGCCCCCTTGGGCCAGAGGATGGCGCCGGGCGCCACGCCGTTCACCCGGATTTCCGGCGCCAGCTCCAGTGCCAGCGCCTTTACCATCATGGCGTTGGCGGCCTTGGCCATGCAGTACACCGGATAGCCGGGATTGGGGCGCTCGGCATGGATGTCCACCATGTTGATGATGCAGCCCTGATGTTCACGCAGCGCGGGCGCCGCTGCCTGGGAGAGAAAGAAGGGCGCCTTGGCGTTGACTCCGAAAAGCTGCTGCCAGTCACTTTCGGTCACTTCGCCCAGCGGCGTGGGAAAGTAGTTGGAGGCGTTGTTGAGCAGGATGTCGAGCCGGCCGGTGGCTTCCAGCGCGCGTTCCACCAGGTGAGGAAGGGTGGCTGTTTCCAGAAGGTCGCCTTGCAGCAGGGTCACGGAGTGGGGCCGTTGCGCCTCCAGCTCGCTTTGCAGCAGCCGTGCCGCATCGGAAGAGCTGCGATAGTGGATAACCAGGTGGGCGCCGGCGGCATGGAGAAAACGGGCGCTCATGGCGCCGAGCCGCGCCGCGCCGCCCGTGACCAATGCGGTTTTTCCTTCCAGGGGCAGGGTGTCGAGCATGGTGTAAGATCGGCCATCGGTTGGAGTTGTTCGATGTTAGCACGCCGTCCATGAACGCAATTTCCCTCACTTCCGAACAGCAGGCTCAGCAGCGGGCCATGATGGCGCTGTTGGAAGACGAGATTGCTTCCGCTGGTGGCGCCATTCCCTTTCGGCGTTACATGGAGTTGGCGCTCTACGCGCCCGGCCTGGGCTACTATGTGGCCGGCGCCGCCAAATTCGGCGCCCCGGGTGATTTTGTCACCGCGCCGGAGATTTCTCCCCTGTTCGGCCGTCTGTTGGCGGCACCTTGCGCCCAGGTGCTGGAGCAGCTTGGAGGAGGCGAACTGCTGGAGTTCGGGGCTGGCAGTGGGGCGATGGCGGTCCAGGTGCTGGCGCAACTGGAAACCCTCGGGCGGTTGCCGGACCGCTACGCCATTGTGGAACCAAGCCCGGAACTGCGCCAGCGCCAGCGGCAAGCCCTCGTCCGCCAAACGCCCCATCTGCTGGGGTTGGTGGAATGGTTGGAGCGGTTGCCGGAGGACTTTCATGGGGTAATGCTGGCCAACGAGGTGCTTGACGCCATGCCGGTGACGCTGTTCCGCAAAACCAAAAGTAGTGTGGAGAGCCTTTGGGTAACCTTGGAAAACGGACGTTTGGGGGAGCGTTGGCGGCCGGCTTCGGCGCACACCCGCCAGGCGGTGGAGGCTATCGAGGCGGAAGTGGGCGTGCTGGCCACCGGCTATTGTTCGGAGTTCAACCCCAGCCTGGCGCCCTGGCTGCGGGCAGTGGCCCACGCCATGAGCCAAGGCGCGCTGCTGCTCATAGATTACGGCCACCCACGTCACCACTATTACCACCCCCAGCGCCACATGGGTACCCTGCGCTGCCATTTCCGCCACCAGGCTCATGATGATCCCCTGTTGCTGCCTGGCTTGCAGGACATCACCGCTCATGTCGATTTCACCGCCGTGGCCGAGGCGGGCGAACAGGTCGGCCTGTCCCTGCTCGGTTATGCCACCCAGGCCCGTTTTCTCATCGACTGCGGACTGGAGCGGTTGCTGGCGGATAGCCACCCCGACGAATATCTGACCCTGGCCCAAGGGGTGAAACAGTTGGTCTCGCCCAATGGCATGGGGGAGCAGTTCAAGGTGATGGCTTTGGGAAAAGGTATCGAAGGCGGTTTGAAGGGGTTTTCCAACCACTGAATCACTCGTGCTGCGGCGTGCGCGCGACTGCCCAGATCTCTACCCGGCTGACACCTGCCTGTTTCAACGCGCGGGCGGTTTCGGTGGCGGTGGCGCCGGTGGTCACCACGTCGTCCACCACCGCCACATGGCGGCAATCCTCCCTGGCATGGTAATGAAAGGCACCGCGCAGGTTCTTCAACCGCTGACGGCGGTTCAGATGATGCTGGGCGTCGGTTTTGCGGGTCTTGAGCAGCAGACCACTTGACCAGGGAATGCCAAAGCGTCGTGACAGGGTGGCGGCAATCTCTCCCGCCTGATTGAACCCCCTTGCCCGCAGCTTGGCTGGGTGCTGGGGGACCGGCAGAATCAGATCGGGCCGTTGTTCCAGCTTGGAAGAGATCGCTTCGGCCAGCAGCAGCCCCAAGGTGCGGCCCGCCGCCAGTTGTTGCCGGAATTTCAGGCACGCAATCAGTTCATCCAGTGGCTTGTCGTACCGCCAGGGAGCGATAATGCGGTCGAATGCGGGCGCGCGACGGCTGCAAGCGCCGCAAAGCGCTCCATCGGGCGCGTCTGGTGGCAAGGGCAGGGCGCAGCGGCGGCAGGCCGGTTGGTTTTCAGGCAGGCGGGCAAGGCATGCCGGACAAAGATCCAGATCCCCGCCGCCCGGCGCCCCGCACAGCAGGCAGGTGGGTGGAAGAAGGAGGGTCTCGAAGCGGCGAAGCCAATTGTAAACCATGGCGCCTCCATGCGGTTGACAGCAAAAAATCCTTCTCTAGGATGTCAGCCAGCCCATTCTAAGCCAGGATCTCCCCATGCCTGAGAACGAAATACGTCACGACTGGACGGTGGAAGAAGCCGAAGCGCTTTTTGATCTGCCTTTCAACGATCTGCTGTTCCAGGCCCACGGCGTCCACCGCGTCCATTTCGATGCCAACGTGGTGCAGGCCAGCACCCTGCTCTCCATCAAGACCGGCGCCTGTCCCGAGGACTGCGGCTACTGCTCCCAGAGCGCCCATCACGAGACGCGGCTGGAGCGGGAACGGCTGCTGCCCCTGGAGGAGGTGCTGGAGGCGGCGCGGCGGGCCAAGGAGCAGGGCGCCACCCGCTTCTGCATGGGCGCCGCCTGGCGCAACCCCACCGACACCAACCTGGCGCGGGTGATCGAGATGGTGCGGGGGGTCAAGGCCCTGGGGCTGGAGACCTGCGTCACCCTGGGAATGCTCACCCAAGAGCAGGCGCGGCGGCTCAAGGCGGCGGGGCTGGACTACTACAACCACAACCTCGACACCTCGCCGGAGTTCTACGGCAAGGTTATCACCACCCGCACCTACCGCGACCGCCTCGACACCCTCGACCACGTGCGCCGCGCGGGTCTGAAGATCTGTTCCGGCGGCATCCTCGGCATGGGCGAGAGCCGCGCCGACCGCGCCTCCATGCTCTGCCAGCTCGCCAATCTGCCCGAGCATCCCGAGTCGGTGCCCATCAACCTGCTGGTGCAGGTGGAGGGGACGCCCCTCCACGGCATGGAGAAGCTCGATCCCCTGGAGTTCGTGCGCACCATCGCCGTGGCCCGCATCATGATG
>JALVUB010000231.1 GCA_027023915.1 Sedimenticola sp. | reverse complement strand
CCAGATGCGCAACCGGCGTGATTCGCGCTTTTCCCGCATCAGCCGGGGAAGCAGTGATCCGGTCAGATATTCGAAATGGTGCGCCTCCCGGAAAAAAGCGGTGTGGTTGGTGGTGACCGCGTTGCAAAAAGCCTCCAGTTCCTCTTCCGACCCCTGTTCGATAAACTCTCGATACTGGGTGAAGTTATCCAGCCCCAACGCTGTCAGGCGGCGCGACAACCGGCTGTACACCAGATCACGGCGGTGCTCCTCCAGCCGGATGCCGGTGTGCCTGTACACCAGTTCACGCAACCGGTGAAAGTCCTCGTCGGTAAATTCGTAGTGATGGTCGTTCCACAGCGACATGGAACGCCTGCCATCACCCGCCATGCGGAATCCTTTCGCTTTCATCGTCGCCGCGCCTTTTTGTTGTTCAAAAATCTTCCCAACCTTCGTCTCCGCCCACCACCTGGAGGAGACGCACCGGCGCCTGTTCTCCCGCCTGGGTCGAAGACCGGCCAGAACCGGCGCCCCCGCTGGTCTTTTGCTCCAGAATGTCCAGCAGGCCCACAATGCGGTCGGAATACTCCTCCACCTGCTTGAGGACGCTCTCCGCCTGGGCGACCTGTCCAGCGTGCTTGTTGCGGATCACCTTTTTGATGAGGCCGTGCATTTCGGCATGGATCTTTTCGAGTTCCTGCATCTCTGGCAGATCACCGAACTGGTCCAGGCCACTGGCATAGAGCCACTTGCCCAGGTCACATTCATGGTGCGAAGCAGCCTCGGCTTCACTCATGGTCTCCTCGCCGTCCAGGAATGAGCGCAACCGCTTCTTCCACAGCTTGTGCTTGGTACGGGCAGCAGCGAAATCGAGGTCAGGCGCTTTTACCCCGGACCAGGGCCGGTCGGGCGAACGACGCTCCACGCCATCCCAGCCGCCCTCTTTGCTCTCCACGCCACCCTGACTGACGGTTTTGAAGTAAGAGACCAGCTCCCGCAGTTCCCTGGCCTGTTCGTCCATGAGCTGGCTTGCCTGGGCCACCTCTTCCACCAGGGCGGCGTTCTTCTGCACGTTGCCGTCCATCTGCGTCACCGCCTGATTGACCAGATCGATGCCGGCATACTGCTCGGCGCTGGCCGCGGCGATCTCGGCAAAGAACTCGTCCACCTTGGTGACCGAGGCAACGATCTCGTCCAGGGTCTCCCCCGACTGGTTGACCAGGCGCGAGCCTTCCTCCACCTTGCCCACGCTGTCACGTATGAGATCCTTGATCTCCTTGGCGGCGGAAGCGCTGCGCTGCGCCAGGTTGCGTACCTCGGAGGCCACCACGGCAAAGCCCCTTCCCTGTTCCCCCGCCCGGGCCGCTTCCACGGCGGCATTGAGAGCCAACAGGTTAGTCTGGAAGGCGATGTCATCGATGACGCCGATGATGTCGGAAATTCTCTTGCTCGCCTCGGTGATCTTGTCCATGGCATGGATGGTCTCGGTAACCACCTCGCCGCCGGCCACCGCCTTCTCCAGGGTCTGTTTGGAAAGCTCGCTGGCCTTGCGGGAGTTGTCGGCGTTGTGGCGCACCGTTGAAGTGATCTCCTCCATGCTGGAAGCGGTTTCCTCCAGGCTGGACGCCTGCTGTTCCACCCGCTCGGCCAGCATATTGTTTCCTTCGGTGATCTCATGCGCTGCCTGCCCGAGCGCGTTGGTGCTGTAGCGGATCTTGCCCATAACCCCGGTGAGCTGGGCCACGGTGGCATTGACGTCATCGCGCAGCCGCGCGAACTCTCCGGTGTAGTCACGGTCAATGGAGACGGTCAGATCGCCCTGAGCCAAGGCATGGAAGACATCGCCGGTATCCTTGATGAGTTTTTCCAACACATCCAGCAGGCCGTTCACGTTACCGCTCAATTCGGCGAACACGCTCGTTTTGTCCTCGATCCGCAGCCGCTTGCTCAGATCACCCGAAGAGGCGGCTTGGACAACTGCCTGGAACTCCCGCTCCACCATGGCCTGATCGGTGCGATCGACCCATTCGAGAACAGTGCCGTTGCGTTCGCCGTCTTCACCGCGAATTGGGCTGGCGATAACCCTGAACTCGCACCCGCCGACGAAGATCTTTTCCTCGACGACATCCTCCAGCTCGCTGAAGTCCCATCCCCGCCTAAACAGATCCACATGCCGACCAACAAGCTGGCCGGCATCGAAATCGGGGTACTCGCGGCGTATGGCATCCTCCCGCTTCAGCATCATCCGGCCGGCGGCGGCGTTGGCGCAGATGATGTGGTTCTCCCGATCCACCATCATCACGGCGGCGCTGACGCTCTCCAGCGCCTCGCGAACCTGATTGAGTTCCGACTCACGCTGGCGGGCGGATTCCAGCTCCTTGTCGAGCTGTTCCTTGGACTTGCTCAACTCCTCCACCATGCCGTTCATCTCTTCCTGCATCGCCGCCAGCTCCTCGGCGCGCTCCACCGCTTCGCTCATGGTGTAGCCAAAGCGGGTCTGGGCTTCCTGAAGAATTTCCTGGATCCGCCCCAGCTCATCATTACGCCGTTCGTCTATCCAGTAGTAATAATCGCCGGCCGCGATGTGTTCCAACACCTCCCTGACCTGAGTCAATGGGCGCCTAAGATAGCGGTACAGAAGCCATGCCCCCACGCCCAGCATGCTCATGAAAAGCACCACCAGGCCGCCAAGAATCACGGGTGAAGAGATGTGGCGGGCGGCCTGGGCCACCGCAATGAGGGGCAGCGTGGACCCCAAGGTGGCCGCGGTGAGATAGGGCGCGACCCCAAGATTCCTGACCCTTTCCCGGAGACGTTCCGCAAACGAAGGCTTGAGCGAAGCCTTGCCCGCCCTGATGTCGCGATAGAGCGCCTCGGCCTGTTCCACCTCGGCCCGACCCGGACGGGTTCTCACCGACATGTAGCCCACCACGCTGTCTCCCTCGCGCAAGGGAACGACGGAAGCCTTCACCCAGTAATAGTCCCCGTTTTTGCAACGGTTCTTCACTATTCCCACCCAGGGCTTGCCACCCTTGATGCGCTGCCACAGGTCGGCAAAGGCTTCGGGCGGCATGTCGGGATGGCGGACGATGTTGTGATTGGCGCCCACCAGTTCCTCCCGGCTGAAGCCGCTCACCTTTTCAAAGGTGGTGTTGACCGACGTGATGATGCCCTTCAGGTCGGTAGTGGAGACGATGTACTCGTCGTCTGGAATAAGCACTTCGTTGTCTGTTACCGGTTCATTGATTTTCATGGCCCTCTCCCCCTGCAATGCCGTCTTTTGCGCCCGCCGCCTCGTCGAACAGGCCGAGCACCTCTTTGAGCATCAGCTCGTCGATGTCCAGAAGGACAATCATCTCGTCCTCCACCGTCACCAGGCCGGCGATGGTGTTGCGCACGCCTTCCGCCGCCGGCGGTGGCGGCTGCACTTCCGAATCCGGAATGTTGTAGACCTCGGACACCGAGTCCACCACCATGCCGATGGTGCGGACGTTGCCTTCACCATCCTCTGCGCGGACGACGATGATGACGGTGGTGGCGCCCGGCTCGGTTTCCGGCAGATGGAACTGCCTGCGAAGATCCACCACCGGAACCACGGTTCCGCGCAGGTTAATGACCCCCTGTACCGCCGGTGGGGTGTTGGGCATGGGGGTCACCGGGGTCCACCCGCGAATCTCCTGGACTTTCAGAATGTCCACCCCGTACTGCTCGTCGCCAAGCCGGAAAGTAAGGTACTGATCGGCACCGTTCCCCGGTTGAAGATCGGCGTCGAGCTGCTGCACCGCGTTACCTGACATCACTCTCTCCTGTTTCAACAAACGGCCGACATCACCGACGACCGGTTCATGGTTTCAAGGAACAGACGGGCTACGCCGCCCACGTCCAGAATGAGGGCAACATGCCCGTCGCCAAGTATGGTGGCGCCCGACAGGCCGGGGAGCTGCCGATAGTTGGCCTCCAGGCTTTTGATGACGACCTGCTGCTGTCCCAGCAGCGCATCCACATAGAGCCCCACGCGCTGTCCCTCGGCTTCAACCACCACCAGCAGCCCTTCTTCCAGGTCGGTGTCGGTGGTGCTGGAACCAAACAGCCGATCCAGACGGATGATGGGGATGTACTCGTTGCGGAAACGGTAGAGCTCGGGGCCGCCGGGCACCTGTTCCACATGTTTTGGCTCGATGCGCAGGGACTCGATGATGGAGATCAGTGGAACGATATAGATCTCTTCGCCCACCCGGGCGAGCTGACCGTCGAGAATGGCCAGGGTCAGGGGCAGGCGGATGGTGACCGTGCTTCCCTGTCCGGGTTCCGACTGGATGATGACGCTGCCGCCCAGATCGTTGATGTTCCGTTTGACAACATCCATGCCCACGCCCAGCCCGGAGAGGTCGTTCACCTTGTCGGCGGTGGAGAAGCCGGGCTGGAAGATGAGGTTGTAGATGCGCTCGTCGCTCAGTTCTTCCTTGCTGCTCACCAGCCCCTTTTCCACCGCTTTTTTGAGAATCTTCTCGCGGTTGAGACCCCGCCCGTCGTCGGTGATGCGGATGACGATGTTGCCGCTTTCGTGCTGGGCGCTCAGCTCCACCCGCCCTGTTTCCGGCTTGCCGGCGGCGCGCCGCTCCTCCGGCGTCTCCAGGCCGTGGTCAAGGGCGTTGCGCACCAAGTGGACCAGCGGATCGCCGATCTTCTCCAGAACCGTCTTGTCCACTTCGGTCTGCTCACCGGTGAGCACCAGCTCCACCTTCTTGCCTATCCGCCTGCTGATGTCGCGCACCAGGCGCGGGAAACGGTTGAAGGCAAAGCCGATGGGAAGCATGCGGATCTGCAGCACGTTCTCTTGCAGCTCGCGCGTGTTGCGCTCGAGCTGGGCCAGGCCGTTCATCAGGCGTTCCGCCTCCGGGCCACCCTGCATGAAGATGGCCTCTCCCACCTGGTTGAGCATGGACTGGGTGATGACCAGCTCGCCCACCAGATTGATGAGCAGATCCACCTTTTCGATGGCCACGCGGATGGAACCGCTCTCGCGGTTGCCCGAGGATTTGACCAGTTTCGGTTTGGGCGCGGATTGCGGCTTTTCGGTCTTTTCTTCCTCGGCCTTTGGCTTGGGCGCTTCCCCGGCCCTGCTCTTTTCGTCGATCTCCGCGGCTTCCGGCTTCTGTTCGGCTTTTTCTTCCCCGGCGTTCTCCTTGAACTGCGGCGCCGGCTTTTCCGCTTCGTCGCCCTTTTCCGGCTCGGCCTGCGCTT
>JALVUB010000230.1 GCA_027023915.1 Sedimenticola sp. | reverse complement strand
AAATTGCGCTCCACGATCTTGCGTCCCTTGCGGCCGTAGGTCTTCTCCACCGCCTCCTTGATCTTCAGGATGGCCTCGTCGCGGGGGAGCACGCCGGAGATGGCGAAGAAGCAGGTCTGCATGATGGTGTTGATGCGCCGGCCCATGCCGGTCTCCTTCGCCACCTTGTAGGCATCGATGGCCCACAGCTTCACCCCCTTGGCCAGCATCTCCTCCTGCATGGCCTGCGGCAGGGTGTCCCACACCCGGTCGGGAGCGGCGCTGGTGTTGAGCAGGAAGACGCAGCCGGGGGCGGCCATCTTCACCAGGTCGAAACGCTCCACGAACTGGGGCTGGTGGCAGCCGATGAAGCTCGCCTCCCCCTCGCCGATGAGGTAGCTGGCGCGGATGGGGCGCGGGCTGAAGCGCAGGTGGGAGACGGTCACCGCACCGGCCTTCTTGGAGTCGTAGACGAAATACCCCTGGACGTACTGGTCGGTCTCCTCGCCGATGATCTTGAGGGTGTTCTTGTTGGCGCTCACGGTACCGTCGGAGCCCAGGCCATAGAAGAGGCACTGCACCACGCCTTCCATGTCCTTGTTGCGCGCCTTGGGATCCCATTCCAGGCTGGTGTGGCAGAGATCGTCGTGGATGCCCACGGTGAAGTGGTTCTTCGGCTGTTCCTGCTTCAGGTTGTCGAACACGGCGCGGATCATGCCGGGGGTGAACTCCTTTGAGGAGAGGCCATAGCGGCCGCCGACGATGCGCGGCAGGCTGGCGAACTTCTCTCCACCGCCGGTGACATGCTCGGCGAAGGCCGAGACCACGTCCTTGTAGAGGGGCTCGCCCCCGGCGCCCGGCTCCTTGCAGCGGTCGAGGACAGCGATGGTCTTCACCGAGGCCGGCACCGCTTCGATCAGGTGCTCCGCCGAGAAGGGGCGGTAGAGGCGCACCCGCACCACGCCCACCTTCTCGCCCCGGCCCAGCAGGTCCTCCACCGTCTCCTCCACCGCCTCGGCGCCGGAGCCCATGAGGATCACCACCCGCTCGGCGTCGGTGGCGCCGAAATAATCGAACAGGTGGTAGTGGCGGCCGGTGAGCTCCGCCAGCTGATCCATGGTCTCCTGCACCACCCCCGGCAGCGCCTCGTAGTAGGGGTTCACCGTCTCCCGCCCCTGGAAGTAGACATCGGGGTTCTGCGAGGTGCCGCGCAGCACCGGCCGGTCGGGCGTGAGCGCGCGGTTGCGGTGCTCGATGAGGTAACCGGTCTCCACCATGGCGCGGATCACCTCGTCCTCGATCACCTCCACCTTCATCAGCTCGTGGGAGGTGCGGAAACCGTCGAAGAAATGAACGAAGGGCACCTTGCCCCGCAGGGTGGCGGCCTGGGCCACCAGCGCCAGGTCCATCACCTCCTGCACCGAGCCGGAAGCGAGCAGGGCGAAACCGGTGGCGCGGGTGGCCATGACATCGGAGTGGTCGCCGAAGATGGAGAGCGCCTGGGCGGCGATGGAACGACAAGCCACATGGAACACCGCCGATGAAAGCTCACCGGCGATCTTGTACATGTTGGGGATCATCAACAGCAGACCCTGGCTGGCGGTGAAGGTGGTGGTGAGCCCGCCCGCCTGCACCGCGCCGTGCACCGCGCCGGCGGCACCCGCCTCGCTCTGCATCTCGATGATCTCCGGGATGCCGCCCCAGATGTTCTTCCGCCCCTCGGCCGACCACTGGTCGGCCAGCTCGCCCATGGGCGAGGCCGGGGTGATGGGATAGATGGCGATGACCTCGTTGGTCTTGTGCGCGATGTGGGCCGCCGCCTGGTTGCCGTCGATGGTCGCCTTGGTGCTCATGCCGCTCCTCGTGATGGTGTCACCTGTTTCAAGATAGCACCAAAAACGGCGCCTGGATTTGTCGAAAATCAGATCCCGGCGGCACGGGATGGAACCGGTTTGGGATGGTTCGCGGCCGGTAGGCCGCTCCTACGTAGGAGGCGCGTCCCCGCGCCGAACAGATATTGAATCAGCGGCGCTGCTGGCGGAGATAGTTGGAGCGGCTGCGCGGGCGGCGCGGCCTGGCATCGGGGAAGAGCAGCGGCGCCAGCTCCTCCAGCGCCCGCTGGTAGACCCGCCGCTTGAAGTAGATGACATCCCGCACCGGCTGCCAGTACTTCACCCAGCGCCAGTCGTCGAACTCGGGCTTGTCGCAGCCATCGAGGCAGAAGTCGCTCTCGGAACACTTGACCCGCAACAGAAACCAGCGCTGCTTCTGGCCGATGCAGACCGGATGGGCGTTGCGGCGGATGAACCGTTTCGGCAGGCGGTAGCGGAGCCAGTGGCGGGTGCTGCCGAGCAGCTCCACCTGGTGGGGCTTGAGACCCACCTCCTCCTCCAACTCGCGGTACATGGCCTCTTCCGGCGTCTCCCCCTCCTGGATGCCCCCCTGGGGAAACTGCCAGGCATCCTGGCCGATGCGACGCCCCCAGAAGAGGCGGTTCTCATCGTTGACCAGGATAATGCCCACGTTGGGCCTGAAGCCATCCCTGTCGATCACGGGATCGTTCTCGTTCTGTATATGACTGAAGTCATTTTTTCACAGAGTACGCAACCACCGCAAGCAGCCCTCTTTTGCTATAGTGCGGCTGTTTTTTCCCGCACGGAGAAAGACTTTTGGCGCTGGCGCTGTTCGATCTCGACAACACCCTGCTGGCCGGTGATTCCGACTATCTCTGGGGCGTCTTTCTCGCCGAACGGGGGGTGGTGGACCGCGACGTTTACGAGCGTGAGAACGAGCGTTTCTACCAGGAATACAAGGAGGGACGGCTGGACATCATGGAGTTCCTCGCTTTCTCCCTGCGCCCCCTGGCGGAGAACGACCCCGAACAGCTCCGCGCATGGCGCGAGGCCTTCCTGGCAGAAAAGATCGAGCCTCTCATTACCGAGAACGCCCGCCTGCTGGTGGACATGCACCGCAAGCGGGGCGACACCCTGGCGGTGATCACCGCCACCAACGCCTTCGTCACCGCGCCCATCGCGGAGCGCTTCGGCATTCCAAACCTGATTGCCACCGACCCCGAGGTGGTGGACGGCCGTTTCACCGGCCGCGTGGCCGGCACCCCCTGCTTCCGCGAGGGCAAGGTGAAACGGCTCAAGGCCTGGCTGGAAGGGCGCGAGGAGCGGCTGGAGAACGCCTGGTTCTACAGCGACTCCCACAACGACCTGCCCCTGCTGGAGCTGGTGAGCCACCCCATGCCGGTGGACCCCGACCCTACCCTGGAGACCGTTGCCGCGGATCGGGGCTGGCCCGTGCTCTATCTGCACAAAACAGCGCCCTCTCCATAATCACCACGAGGAGACTGCCATGTTCAAACCCATACCTGTCAACCTGAAGGGCGTGGTGGCATTCAAGGCCGTGGGAAAACTCACCCACGACGATTACCAGAAGCTTCTTCCCACCCTGGAAAAGATCATCGCCGAGGAAGGCCGTGTTTCTCTGCTGTTGGAGCTGGAGAATTTTCACGGCTGGAACATGGAAGCCGCCAGGGACGATTACCAGTTTGCCAGCCACCATCGGCACAGCTTCGAGCGCATCGCCATTGTCGGTGACCGCCGCTGGGAAAAGTGGCTTACCCGCCTGGCCAGCCCCTTCATCGATGGCCAGGTGCGCTACTTCACCCACGACCAGCTTCCACAAGCGTGGGACTGGGTGCGGGAACCCTCAAGCCAGGCGGCGCGACAAACGGAAACCGTGCAACCCTGGCGAAACATTCTGGTGCCGGTGGACTTTTCCAGCCATTCTGAACGAGCCGTGCAACGCGCGGCAATGTTGGCCAGGGAGTCCAATGCCACCCTGACCCTGCTCCACGTCGTGGAGGATTTCCTGCTCTATGACGACTTCTACAATCCGGTCATGCCGGTTCAGATAGGCTATGAAGAGACTTTGATGGACGCGGCAAGCGAGCGTCTCACCCAATGGGCGAAAGAGATGAAGCTTGATTCAGCGCAAATCGAGGTGTTGCCGGGCTCGGCCAGCAACTCGATCCTCACTTACGCGGAGGCGCAAGAGGTGGATCTCATCGTCATGGGAAGCCACGGTCGGAAAGGCATCGCCAAGCTGCTGGGCTCCACCACCAACAGCGTGCTCAACCACGCCCGCTGCGAGGTGCTGAGCGTGCCGCTGACCGGCTGAGGCGGGAGCATTACTCGGGCACGGCTGCCGCGTCCCGAAAAAAACGGCGCCAAATACGCCGCCCGCCCAGGGAGACCAGGCTGTAGGCGAGCCAGATCAGAAAAAACTCCAAAACATGAATCGACAGGGTCGCCATGGAGAGGCGGCCCTCCAGAAGATAATAGAGCTGCAAGCCTATGGGAATGGCGGCAAACAGGGTGGCCATCCGCCAGGGCTTTCCACCACCGGTCATCTCATAGAGAAAGACACTGAAAAAAGCGCCGGTGAGCGCCGCCAGAAAAGAGAGCACAAACTCCACCAGCAGGGTGATCTTGGTATCGAAAGCAATCACCCAGAGGTGGTTGAAGCTGTCGGAGGCGGAAAAATAGAGCACCGTGCCCAGCGCCGCCAACGGCAGGAAAATCAGCCCTTTCGCCCACCAGGGAAAATCACGCATCCCTTTTTTCCTCCACCCAGATATTCTCAAGCGAACAGGCGAAAATCAGTGCATCCTCGCGCCCCTCTTCCGCCGGATAATAATTGAAGCGCTGCCCCACCTCGTTGAACCCTTCGGAGTGGTAGAGCGCCCGGGCCACCTTGTTTGAAAGCCGCACCTCCAGAAACAATGTCTTAGCGCCCTGGGCCCTCGCCTCTTCCATCACATTCCGCAACATCTTCCGGCCATGACCCATGGACTGATATTCGGGCCGAACGCAGATATTGAGCAGATGAGCTTCGTCCAAAGCCACCGAGTGAACGCTGTAACCGAGAATTTCACACCTTTCCTGGTACACCCGGCAGTGATAACGCCCACGCAGGCAGTCCTCGAAGATCCCACGGCTCCAGGGAAAGGAATAAGCCGATTTTTCTATGGCCAGCACCTCATCAAGATCAGCCATTTCCATGGGCCGCGCATGCAGCGGGCGGGACTGACGCAGGGCTTCAGCCATGGAGCAGCTCCCGAAGCATCTGCAAATCGGCCCAAGCCTTGGCCTTCTCCTCCGGGCGCCGCAACAGATAAGCCGGATGATAGGTGACCAGTACCTGGACATCGTGACCGGGCAGCTGGTGAGTACGCCCCCGCAGCCGGCCCACGGAGTCATCGGTGGCGAGAAGATTGTGGGCCGCCACGCCACCCACCGCCAGAACCACCC
>JALVUB010000229.1 GCA_027023915.1 Sedimenticola sp. | reverse complement strand
GCGGATCTCGGCCAGTTTTTTCGCCACCTCGTCCACCACCAGGTTGGCGGCACCCGTGACCCCCTTGAGGGAGACGTAGTAGATGAAACCGCTGGCCGCCGCGGCGATCATCTCCAGCCGGCGGCGGTCGGAGGTGGGCGCGGCCAGGAAGATGGGGTCCAGGCCGTGGCCGCGCAGGGCCCGCACCAGGTCGTGGCTCTCCTCGGGCGGCATGTCCACGGTGAGCACGCCGTCCACCCCCGCCTCTTCGGCGGCGGTGGCGAAATCCTCGTAGCCCATCACCTCCACCGGGTTGAGGTAGCCCATGAGGATCACCGGGGTATGGCTGTTCTCCTGTCGGAACCGCCGCACCATCGCCAGCACGTCGTGCAGGGAGACGTGGTGGCCCAGAGCCCGCTCGCTGGCGCGCTGGATCACCGGGCCGTCGGCCATGGGATCGGAAAAGGGCACCCCCAGCTCAATGAGATCGGCTCCCGCCTCCACCAGGGTGTGCATCAGGGGCACGGTGAGGCCGGGGTCGGGATCGCCGGCGGTGATGAAGGGCACCAGGGCGGTGCGCCCGGCCTTTTTCAGCTCGGTGAAGGTCTGCTCGATGCGGCTCATAGCTTTATCCCCTCCCGCGCGGCCACGGTGTGCATGTCCTTGTCGCCCCGACCGGAGAGGTTTACCAGCACCTTCTGCTCCGGCCGCATTTCGCGCGCCAGCTTGAGAGCGTAGGCCACGGCGTGGCTCGACTCCAGGGCCGGAATGATCCCCTCGGTGCGGGTGAGGGTGTGGAAGGCGGCCAGGGCTTCTTCATCATCGATGGCCACGTACTGCACCCGGCCGATCTCCTTGAGCCAGGCGTGCTCCGGCCCCACGCCGGGATAGTCAAGACCGGCGGAGATGGAGTGGGTCTCGATGATCTGGCCGTCGGCGTCTTCCATCAGGTAGGTGCGGTTGCCGTGCAATACCCCCGGCTTGCCGGCATTGAGCGGCGCGGCGTGGCGGCCGGTTTCCAACCCCTCGCCCGCCGCTTCCACGCCGTACATGGCCACGCTGTTGTCCTCCAGGAAAGGATGGAACAGCCCGATGGCGTTGGAACCGCCGCCCACGCAGGCCACCAGGGCGTCGGGCAGGCCGCCTGTGAGTTCGTTCATCTGCTGGCGCGCCTCGCGGCCGATCACCGCCTGAAAGTCGCGCACCATGGCGGGATAGGGATGGGGGCCGGCGGCGGTTCCGATTATGTAGAAGGTGTTGTCCACAGTGGCCACCCAGTCGCGCATGGCCTCGTTGAGGGCGTCCTTCAGGGTCTTGGAGCCGGAGGAGACGCTGCGCACCTCGGCCCCCAGCAGGCGCATTCGGTAGACGTTGGCCTCCTGCCGCGCCACGTCCACCTCGCCCATGTAGACCACGCACTCCAACCCCAAGCGGGCAGCCACCGTGGCGGTGGCCACGCCGTGCTGGCCGGCGCCGGTTTCGGCGATGATACGGGTCTTGCCCATGCGCCGCGCCAGCAGAGCCTGCCCGATGGTGTTGTTCACCTTGTGGGCGCCGGTGTGGTTGAGATCCTCGCGCTTGAGATAGATCTGGGCGCCGCCGTTTTCTCGGCTGAGCCGCTCGGCGTGGTAGATGGGCGACGGGCGGCCCACATAGTGTTTCAGATCGGCATCCAGCTCGGCCAGGAATTCATCGTCCTTGAGATATTTTTCGTAGGCGGCGCGCAGCTCCTCAAGCGGCTCCATGAGGGTCTCGGCCACGAAAAGACCGCCATAAGGGCCGAAATGGCCGTGTTCATCCGGCATATGCCGGTAGTCAGGCTTGTCCAAGGGTTGCTCCTTCGATAAATCGTTCGATCTTGCCGGCATCCTTGACACCGGGGGCCGACTCCACGCCGCCGCTCACGTCCACGGCCCAGGGTTCCACCTGGCGCACCGCCTGGGCCACGTTATCGGGAGAAAGCCCCCCGGCCAGTACGATGCGATGCCGCAAGCCGGCGGGTATGCGATCCCAAGCGAATGTCTCTCCGGTGCCGCCAGGCACGCCGGGGCGGTAGGCATCGAGCAGCAGGGCGCGGGCGCCGGCGTAGCGTTCGGCCTCCCGTTCCAGATCCACGTCGTCTTTCATGCGGATCGCCTTGATCCAGGGGCGGCCATGCCGGGCGCAGTAGTCGGGGCATTCGTTGCCGTGAAACTGCAACAGATCAACGCCGGTGGCCCGCACCACTTCGGCAATGCTCTCTTCATCGGCATTGACAAACAGCGCCACGGTGGTCACAAAAGGCGGCAGCGCGGCGATGATGCGCGCCGCCTGCTCCACCCCCACACAACGCGGGCTGGGCGGATAGAAGACGAATCCCAGCGCGTCGGCACCGGCCTGGGCGGCGGCCAGGGCGTCTTCCAGCCGGGTGATGCCGCAGATTTTCACTCGGGGGCGCATGAGGTGGAAATTATACCAGCAGCCGACAACCTGAGCCGGGCAAGATGCTACACTGCACGGTCCATACCAAAGGAGTGAGAACAGCAGATGACTTCAAAACGATTTGCCATCCCAGGCGCGCTTTTGCTTGCGGCCGTCAACTCTGCCTCTGCCGACTCCTTGAAAACGGCGGGGGATGTTCTGCAGATTGCAATTCCGGCAGTGGCCTACGGCGCCACTTTCTACACCCACGATGAACAGGGCCGGATACAGTTCTACAAATCTTTCGCCACCAACCTGGCGGCAACCTACGCACTAAAATACACGGTCCACAAAACCCGGCCCAATGGCGGCAAGCACGCCTTCCCCTCGGGGCACACTTCGGTGGCGTTTCAAGGCGCTGCTTTCATTCACCGTCGATATGGCTTCTGGTATGCCCTGCCCGCCTATCTGGCGGCGGCGGTGGTAGGTCACAGCCGCATAAAAAGCGACGAACACGATGAAACTGATGTGATCGGCGGCGCGGTGATCGGCATTGCATCAAGTTTCTTCTTCACCACGCGCAACGAAAACTTCACCATCACGCCATTTGCCGGAGAAGGGACTTACGGCGTTCGCTTCGCTTCCCGCTGGTAATCGGGTCAAAAAAAACGCAACGGATCGGCAGGCCTTCTCTCCGGCCGGGGAAGCTCGAACCCGGGTGGATAATCGACATGGTGAAAATAGAGCCCGTCGGGCGGCGCGGTAACGCCGCCCAGGGTGCGGTCACGGTACGCCAGCACTTCTTTCGCCCACCCGACGGGCTGCTCACCAGAGCCGATGGCAATGAGCACCCCGGCGATATTGCGCACCATGTGATGAAGAAAGCCGTCGGCGCGCACTTCCAGGCAGATCAGATTGTCCTGGCGCTCCACCCGCAGGTGGGTGAGCGTGCGCACCGGGCTTTTGGCCTGGCAGTGAACGGTGCGGTAGCTGGTGAAATCGTGGGTGCCCACCAGCACCTGCCCGGCCTGGTGCATCCGCTCCGCATCCAGAGGCCGGTGAATCCAGGTGACCCGGCGGTGAAAGACAGCAGGGCGGCTGAGGCGGTTGAGAATCCAGTAGCGATAGATGCGGGCCTGGGCAGAGAAGCGGGCGTGAAACGATTCCGGCACCTCGGCGGCCCAGAGCACGGTGACATCACGAGGAAGATTGACGTTTGCGCCCATCACCCAGCCGTGGGGAGGACGGATGGCGCTGGTGTCGAAATGGACCACCTGCTCGGAAGCGTGAACGCCGGTGTCGGTACGCCCGGCGCAGGTGACAGCCACAGTCTCGTTCGCCACTTTGGACAGCGCTTTTTCCAACTCGAGCTGCACCGTGCGCACACCCGGCTGCTGGGTCTGCCAACCGTGAAAGCGGCTGCCGTCGTACTCGACACCCAAGGCTATTCGCAACGCTAATTCTCCGCCAGAAAAAAGGAAGGGCGCCGCGGCGCCCTGGAATGGTCGTTACCAGAGAGTTTTCAGCCGTCCAACTGGGCAAGCAACTCGGCTGCCGCCTCTTTCTGCTGAGGTGTGCCGTCGGTCTGCACCTCTTCAAGAATGACACGGGCACCGTCGGCGTCGCCGATCTCCATGAAAGCGCGGGCCAGCTCGAGTTTGGTTTCCACCTCGTCACCCAGCTCTGCGTTCTCTTCCTCGGGTTCGGGTTCGGGTTGGGGTTCCGGCTCTGTTTCAGGCTCGGCCTTGGTCTCTCCTCCAAACCCGACCTCATCCAGTTCAATCCCTTCCAGTTCAATGCCGCCCGGCTCTTGAGCGGCCTTCTCTTCTTCCGGCTCATGGGAAGGGATCTCAAGCGTATCCGAAGGCTCCTCATGCCGGGGCTGGGAATCCGGTATGGATGTGGTACCCATGTCCACCGGCTGATCCAGAATTCTGGAATCCTCCATCACCTCTTCGAGATCGCCAGCCAGGCTAGCCAGGGCGTTGTCGAGGCTGTCGGCATCGGTTTTGAGATCATCGAGCTCGGAGATGCTGGTCAGTTCTGTCTGTAGCTCGGTCTCTCCCAGATCGCTGCTGGTCAGGCCATCGGCTTCGATATCCTCCCGGCTGGGCGAAATATCGGATTGCGACTCCGACTGGAAGCTAGGCAGATCGAGATCCAGGGAACTGAACAACTCCAGCGTTTCGCTGTCTGGATTGAGCTGTGAATCCACCTCCTCGGCAAGCGCGCTGAGGTCCAGCGAAAGATCGCTTTCCGACTCGGCAACCTCCGATTCCGGCTCCACCACCGGCGGCGCATCCTCCTTTTCCTCCTCCGCCTCGCCGGTTGCGAAGAGGGGATTTTCCTTGTCCAGATCCCGTCCCATGGAGAGAATCTGCTCCCAGGCGTTGGGATCATCCTTGTCCTGACCGTCCGCCACCATGCGTTGCGCCAGCTCGGAAAACGCCTCCCGGTTCTGGGTGGCGTAATAAATCTCCAACATCTTGCGGCGAATGGCGGGGCTTTGATCGCCAGCCTTCATGGCCTCTTGCAGAATCTCTTCCGCCTGGCTGTAGCGGCCATAGGCGATATAGACATCCGCCTCGGCCACCGGGTCCACTTCGGAGGTGTCATCATGGAGATTCTGCAGCTCCTCGGTGGCGTATTCGCTGAGGAATGAGGTGTCGGAGAATGCACTGTCACCGAGGATATCGAAATCGTCTTCCACGCCTTTCGATCCGGTGCCGGCAAACTCCGGCGTCGCCATGACTTCGGAGAAAGCAGCCTCCTGCTTGGCCTTGCGCCGCCGCACGGCGAACAAGCCGGCCAACAGCGCCACCACACCACCACCACCGGCAGCTATCAGCCAGTTGTCGGCCAACCACTGTCCCCAGCCCGACTTATGTTTCGGCGCGGCGGGCGTGAGAGGATTGATGAGTTT
>JALVUB010000228.1 GCA_027023915.1 Sedimenticola sp. | reverse complement strand
AGCTTTTTACGGCTACAAGTCGGGCCATGCGCTCAACAACCGGCTGTTGAAGAAACTCATCTCCATGCCGGAAGCCTGGGAAGAGGTCACCTTCGACGAAGAGGACGGTCGGGCGCCCATCTCCTATGTGGCGCCGGTGCACGCCACCTGAGCGGCGATACTCCACCCGCATTTTGGAACCCGTCGGGGAAGGTCTGAAAAAGCTCGGGCGTTTTTGGCACAAGGAAGGCTGTTATCAGGGTTTCCTCAGGAGGGCACGCAAATCATCGTCCGCGATGGCGGACAGAGGAATGCGGCGGGAGGAGGCGTTCCCGCCGTTTGCCTTCCGGTCGCCGTGCTGGAGGGTGTGGGGCGGCAGAACCCTGGGGACAACCTGCTCCAGATGGGGGGCAAGGTTCCGCAGGCCGTGCAGCAACTGGGGGGCCAGGAAGCGCAAGCGGCTGTGCCATGCCGGGGAGTCCACATGCAGGATCAAACGACGGTCCTGAATACGGGCATGGAGACAGTGCTCCGCAAGAGGTTGGGGCAGAAGAGACCGCACCTGGTCCAGCAGCCGCTGTTGCTGCCTCGACATATGCAGAAGGTGGGCCAGTTGGCCGTGTTCTCCGATCAGGGATGAAACTTTTTCGGGTTTCGAAGTCAAAACAGCTTGGTTTGGTACCAATTTTCAACAAAGCGCAGTGTAGCGATGGCGGAAAATCACCACAACAGCGGTTCCAAGGGGCGGGTAGTTCTGGTGGCTGCGCTTGTGGTCCTTGTTTTGGGAGTGGCTTGGGGCGCTTACCGGCTTGGCAGCTACCGCGCGCAAGATCAGCACCAGTTGGAGGCCGCAAAACTCCAGCGGAAACTGGCCGATGAAAAGGCCCAACTGGCGCGGCTGAAGTCCCGCATGGAAGACGAAATGGATGCACTGGCCCTGCGCCTGGGTAGCCTGCAAGCCCATATGCTGAGGCTGGACGCGGTGGGCGAGCGGCTGGTAAAGAAGGGCAAGCTGGATCCCAGTGAGTTCGACTTCAACCGCGAGCCGCCCGTGGGCGGCGTGGATGGGGAACCGCCAAGGCAGCTTCAGAGTATTGATTTCTCGAAGGAACTGGAGCGCCTGGATCGTACCCTGAAAGATCGTGAACACAAGCTGCAACTGCTTGAAGATCTGTTGATGCAACGGGAGCTGGACGAACAGGTGAGGATTTCCGGTCAACCCGTGAAGAAAGGCTGGATCTCTTCAGTGTACGGCTATCGTACCGATCCCTTCACTGGCAGAAAGCGTTTCCACCGCGGTATCGATTTTGCTGGAAAAAAGGGTGATGAAGTGCTGGCCGTTGCCGCCGGCGTGGTGATCTTTTCCGGCTGGGAAAACGGTTATGGCAATGTGGTGGAGATTCGCCATCCCGACGGCTACATTACCCATTACGCTCACAACAGCGAAAATCTCGTCAATGTAGGCGATCGGGTGGAAAAGGGCGAACCCATTGCCCTCATGGGGTCCACCGGCCGTTCCAGCGGGCCCCATGTCCATTTCGAGGTGCGCCGCAACGGCAAGATCATCAATCCCGCACGCTTCATCAGTCAGGGATAGCCCTGCGAAAGGGCTGTTCCTTAAGGTATCATTCACCGGTTCCCCCAGCGGGAGGGAAGCGGTTTTTTCTTTTCTGGTTTTCCATATTTTATGTTCAACAAAATCGCAAAAAAGATATTTGGCAGCCGTAACGACCGGTTGATAAAAGCCATGTCCAGGGAGGTGGCCAGGATCAATGCTCTGGAAGAGCAGATGCAGGCCCTTTCCGACAGTGAACTTCAAGCCAAGACCGGCGAGTTCCGCCAGCGGCTGGCCGACGGCGAAAAACTGGACGACCTGCTGGCGGAGGCCTTTGCCGTGGTGCGCGAGGCGGGAAGGCGGGTGATGGGCATGCGCCATTTCGACGTGCAGCTCATCGGCGGCATGGTGCTGCACCAGGGCAAGATTGCCGAGATGCGCACCGGCGAGGGCAAAACCCTGGTGGCCACCCTGGCGGCCTACCTCAACGCCCTGCCCGGCAAGGGTGTCCACGTGGTGACGGTGAACGACTACCTGGCGCGGCGTGACGCCGCCTGGATGGGCCGGCTCTACCATTTTCTCGGCCTCACCACCGGGGTCATCAACTCCTCGGGCGGCATGGGGCCGGACAGTGCTTCTTACATATACGACCCCGACTGGGACGGCAGCGACAACGGCCACCGCTTCCTGCGCAACGTCAGCCGCAAGGAGGCTTACGACGCCGACATCACCTACGGCACCAACAACGAATTCGGCTTCGACTACCTGCGCGACAACATGGCTTTCGAGGCGAGCCAGCGGGTGCAGCGGCGCCATTTCGCCATCGTGGATGAGGTGGACTCCATCCTCATCGACGAGGCGCGCACGCCGCTGATTATTTCCGGGCCGGCGGAGGACAGCTCCGAACTCTACAAAAAGGTCAATGAGATCCCGCCCCGCCTCACGCGGCAGGAGCCCATCACCAACGAGGAGGGCAAGCCCGACTACGGTCCCGGCGACTACGCCGTGGACGAGAAGCAGAAACAGGTGTTCCTCAGCGACGAGGGGCACGAGAAGGTGGAACGGATGCTGGTGGAGATGGGCCTGCTCGATCCCGACGCCAGCCTCTACGATCCCTCCAACATCATGCTCATGCACCACGTGATGGCCGCCCTGCGCGCTCACGTGCTGTTCCAGAAGAACGTGGACTATATCGTGCGTGACGGCCAGGTGATCATCGTGGACGAGTTCACCGGGCGCACCATGCCGGGGCGGCGATGGTCGGAGGGGTTGCACCAGGCGGTGGAGGCCAAGGAGGGAGTGCCCATCCAGCAGGAGAACCAGACGCTGGCCTCCATCACCTTCCAGAACTACTTCCGCCTCTACGACAAGCTGGCCGGCATGACCGGCACCGCCGACACCGAGGCCTACGAGTTCCAGCAGATCTACGGCCTGGAGGTGGTGGTGATCCCCACCAACAAGCCGATGATCCGCGACGACCAGTCGGACCTGGTCTATCTCACCCAGAAGGAGAAGTTCAAGGCCATCATCGAGGACATCCGCGACTGCGTCCAGCGCGGTCAGCCGGTGCTGGTGGGCACCGCCTCCATCGAGGTCTCCGAGATGCTTTCGGGGCTGCTCAGGCAGGCCGGCATCGAGCACCAGGTGCTCAACGCCAAGCACCACGAGCGCGAGGCGCGCATCGTCGCCGAGGCGGGCAAGCCGGGGGCGGTGACCATCGCCACCAACATGGCCGGCCGGGGCACCGACATCGTCCTTGGCGGCAACCTGGAGATGGAGCTGGAGGATCTGGGGCCGGAGGCCACCGATGAACAGAAGGAGGCGCTGCGCAAGGACTGGGAAGAGCGACACCGCAAGGTGCTGGAGGCTGGCGGCCTGCGCGTCATCGGCACCGAGCGCCACGAGTCGCGGCGCATCGACAACCAACTGCGCGGCCGCTCCGGCCGCCAGGGCGACCCCGGCTCCAGCCGTTTCTATCTGTCACTGGAAGACAACCTCATGCGCATCTTTGCCTCCGATCGGGTTGGTGGTCTGATGCAGAAGCTGGGTATGCAGGAGGGCGAGGCCATCGAGCACCGCTGGATCAACAGAGCCATCGAAAACGCCCAGCGCAAGGTGGAAGGACGCAACTTCGACATCCGCAAGCAGCTCCTCGAATACGACGACGTGGCCAACGACCAGCGCAAGGTGGTCTACGAGCAGCGCAACGAGCTGATGGATTCAGATGATATTTCCGACACCATTGCCGGCCTGCGCCGGGATGTGCTGACGGCGGTCATCGACCAGTATATTCCGCCACAAAGCCTGGAAGAACAGTGGGATGTGCCCGGGTTGGAAAAGGCGCTTTATGAGCATTTCGATCTCGATCTGCCGCTGGCACGCTGGCTGAAAGAGGACGAATCGCTTCATGAAGAGACCTTGCGGCAAAAGATTCTCGAAGCCCTGGAAGAGCATTATGCAGCCAAGGAGGCGCAGGTGGGCGCGGAGCAGATGCGCTACCTGGAAAAGGCGGTGATGCTCCAGGTGCTCGACCAGCACTGGAAGGAACATCTGGCGGCCATGGACTATCTGCGCCAGGGCATCCATCTGCGCGGCTTCGCCCAAAAAGATCCCAAGCAGGAGTACAAGCGCGAGGCTTTCGAGATGTTCGCCGCCATGCTTGAAGCCATCAAGCAGGAGGTGGTGGAGATCCTGTGCAAGTTCGAGTTGCAAGAGCCGCCCCACGTGGAGGCGCCGCCGCCGGTGGAGTTCGAGTTCCACCACGAAGAGTTCACCGGCCTGGCCGGCGAAAGCGCCGAACAGGAAACGCCCGCCGAGCGTCCCGCCCAGCCCTATGTGCGCGAAGGACGCAAGATCGGTCGCAACGAACCCTGCCCCTGTGGCTCGGGCAAGAAGTACAAGCGCTGCTGCGGGCGGTTACAGTAACACCGGCATGTTCGAGGTGCTTTATACTTGAAATTAAAGGTCGATTTTTCCGCTTTTTAAGCCATGTGGCGTTTTGAATTCGACGAACGAAAGAGTCGTTCCAACTTCGATAAACATGGCATCGATTTCATTCAAGCACAGGCATTGTGGAAAGATCCCGACCTTTTGGAGATTCCTGCCAGGACCGTGGGTGAACCAAGGTTTCTGGTTATTGGTCGAATTGCAGAGAAGCATTGGTCAGCAGTGATTACCTATCGGGAGGGCCGGGTACGGCTGATCTCGGTACGTCGATCCCGGACTGAAGAGGTACGACTCTATGAAAGTTCAAGCCGATGAATTTGATCGTGCCTTCGAAGAGGGAAAAGAAATTGTAGATTTGTTGAAGCTTTCCGAAGCCCGGCGGCCCTTGCGGGAACAAAAACGAATCGGCGTCGATTTTCCTCTTTGGATGCTGGATTCCCTTGATCGCGAAGCCGAGCGGTTGGGGGTGAATCGCCAAGCCATCATCAAGGTGTGGCTGGCTGAGCGTCTGGAACAAATTCAATCGGCACGGTCCTGATGAAATCCGTTTCCGGGGTACGCCTGTCCGCGGCGGCAGCCGGCATCCGCTACCAGAACCGGGACGACCTAGCGCTGGTGGCGCTGCCCGAAGGCGCTCAGGCGGCGGCGGTGTTCACCCGCAACGCCTTTTGCGCCGCGCCGGTGATTGTGGCGCGCGAGCACCTGGCGGCCACCGCGCCGCGTTTTTTGCTCATCAACTCAGGCAACGCCAACGCCGGCACCGGCGACACGGGGCTGGCGGCCTGCCGTGAAACCTGCCGTCTGCTGGCCGCCGCCACCGGCGTGGCCATGAACCAGGTGCTGCCC
>JALVUB010000227.1 GCA_027023915.1 Sedimenticola sp. | reverse complement strand
GCTATCAATCGAGATCCTCTAGTAGAGCCTTGGCGGTCTGCTCGGCAATGGGCCCCACTTCCACCTGGTAACCGGGAAAATCTATGCCCATGTGAATTGGCGCACCCTGCTTGGCGTTTTCGACCATCTCCGGCGTCAATTCAAAGCGGAGAAAATGGACGCTGGAGGTCTTCTCTTCGTTGGAGCGCTCAAGATCCTCGTTGGCGATGCCAAACACCTTGTCGTGGCCGCCCACCTTCACCCACACCTTGTGCTCGATGCCCACCAGCTCGGCCAGCCGCTTGCGCCGCTCCTCCACGTCGGGGTATTCCAGCATGAAGGTGGCCTTCCAGTTACTGCCGTCGGGGATCAGGGGGTTATAGGCATCCAGCTCTTCCTGGATGGCCTCGCGCTCGAAGATGCGCTCGATGCGCAGCATCTCCTGGATCTGGTACTGCATGGTGAGGCGATCCTCGAAGTAGAGGGTGGCGTGCTCGTCCAGCGGCACCTGGCGGATCTTCTTGTGCTCGATGGCTTTCTTGCGAAATTCATCCCGCGCCTGGTGATACTCCTCCAGGCTCATGAGATCTTCGTGCGTCAACTTGCTCATCGTGTCTCTCCTGTATTTGCCCCCCGTCTTCCCAGCCCTCTCCCGGAGGAGGAAAGCATAAGGTCAGATACCATAAGCCTTGCGTAGCAGGGTTATGGGGTGCTCCACCTCGCTGCCGTCACCGATGGCGTGGGCGATGTGGTGACCTGCCATGATGCAGTCGCTGGTGTAGTGGTCCGGCCCGGCCTTCTTCACCCGGTTGGCCACGGGACGCACCAGCTTCATGGAGATGGCGTGGTACTCCTTCTTCACGGCGTAGGTGCCGTCGTGGCCGGAGCAGCGCTCGATCATCTCGATCTCGGTGTCCGGCACCAGACTCAAGGCCTCGCGCGTCTTGTGGCCGATGCGCTGCACCCGCTGGTGGCAGGCCACGTGGTAGGCTACCTTGCCCAGGGGGTTGCTGAAATCGGTCTTCAGCTTGCCGTGCTTGTGGCGCAGCATCAGGTACTCGAAGGGGTCGTAGATGTGATCCCGCACCTTGGCCACCTGCTCGTCGTCGGGGAACATCAGCGGCAGCTCCTGCTTGAACATGAGCACGCAGGAGGGGATGGGCGCCACGATGTCCCAGCCCTCGTCCACCAGCTTGGCCAGCACGGGGATGTTCACCGCCTTGGCCTCGGCCACCGCTTCCAGATCGCCCAACTCGAGCTTGGGCATGCCGCAACAGCGCTCCTTCCCGGCGATGGTGACGGGGATGCCGTTGTGCTCGAACACCGCCACCAGGTCCTCGCCCATGTCGGGCTGGTTGTGGTTGCCGTAGCAGGTGGCGAAGAGGGCCACCTTGCCGGTGGTGGGGCCGGCCGGCTCTCCCTGGGCGTCGGACCTGGGCTTGAGCCGGCTGCGCAGGGGCTTGCTGGTGTAGTTGGGGATCACGGCGTCCTGGTCCACCCCGAGGGTGCGCTCCAGCACCTTGCGGAAGGCGCCGTTGTGGTTCATGGCGTTGACCACCCCCGCCACGATGGGGATGCCGGCCAGTTTGGGCACGGTGTCGGTGGCGGCCAGCACCTTGTCGCGGAACTTCGCCCCGTGCTTCTTGAAGTGGACCGCCTTGGCCTGGAGCATCAGGTGGGGGAAGTCCAGGTTCCACTCGTGGGGCGGCACATAGGGGCACTTGGTGAGGAAACAGAGATCACACAGGTAGCAGTGCTCCACCACCTTCCAGTAATCGTCCTTCTCCACCCCGTCTATCTCCATGGTATCGGATTCATCCACCAGGTCGAACAGGGTGGGGAAGGCATGACAGAGACTGACGCAGCGCCGGCACCCGTGGCAGATGTCGAACACCCGCTCCATCTCCGCCAGCACTTTATCCTCGTCGTAGAAGTCAGGATTGCGCCAGTCAATGGGATGCCGGGTGGGTGCCTCGAGGGAACCTTCGCGTGAACCAGCCATTGTCATGCCTCCTGCCGGTGGGAAAGCGGGCCGGCCGCGGCCGGCCCACACTGTAGCTATTGCAATCAGGCGTCGAGCTGATCCAGCGCCTTCTGGAAACGGTTGGCGTGGGAACGCTCCGCCTTGGCCAGGGTCTCGAACCAGTCGGCGATCTCGTCGAAACCCTCTTCACGGGCGGTCTTGGCCATGCCGGGATACATATCGGTGTATTCGTGGGTCTCACCGGCGATGGCGGCCTTCAGGTTATCGGCGGTACCGCCAATGGGCAGGCCGGTGGCGGGATCGCCCACCTCTTCCAGATACTCCAGGTGGCCGTGGGCGTGCCCGGTCTCACCCTCGGCGGTGGAACGAAACACGGCGGCCACGTCGTTGTAGCCCTCCACGTCCGCCTTGGCGGCAAAGTAGAGATAGCGGCGGTTGGCCTGGGATTCACCCGCGAAGGCGTCCTTCAGGTTTTGCTCGGTCTTGGAACCTTTCAGTGACATGTCAACTTTCTCCTTTTGTGTGGTTCAGTTTGATGATCGGACAGATTGCCCATTCACCGGGGCGGAACCTCCGCCCTCGGGAGCAACTATAGTGAGGCTTGAAGAATAATAGAAATTGTTTGTTTCTATTCTACTGATAGATTAAAGCTATCAGAAGCGCTGCAAGGAGGCACCGGAAAAAATCTCAGACAAGCGGCTTGACGCAGCTCAGGCCAGTGGCGCGAATGGCATCGCGCAGGGCGTCGATGGCCTGGGGACGGGGAAAACTCTTGCGCCAGGCCAGAGCCACGACACGCCCCGGCTGCCTGCCCTCGAACCGCTTGATGCTCACCAGGCGCTGGGAAAAACGGTCGGCGCCAGCAGCGCTACAGGGAAGAATGGTGACACCCATGCCACTGGCCACCATATAGCGGATGGTCTCCAGGGAACTGCCCTCGAAATCGGCCAGCGCCCCCGACTCGCCCGTGCTCCGCTTGCGCAGGCAGTCTGGGCAAATTTCCAAGACCTGATCGCGGAAACAGTGGCCGGAACCCAACAGGAGAACGTTCTCCCTGGCCAGCTCGTTCAACTCCACCCGCTCTTTTTCATTGAGGGGATGAGAAGAAGGCACCAACGCCACAAAAGGCTCTTCGTAAAGCGGCAGGGTAAGCAGCCCATGTTCCTCGAAAGGCAGGGAAATGATGATGGCATCCACCTCGCCCTGCTTGAGCTTCTCAGCCAAAACATGGGTGTAGTTCTCTTCGATGATAAGCGGCATCTGCGGTGCCTGCTCGGCCAACACTCCCACCAGGGGCGGAAAAAGATAGGGACCGATGGTGTAGATGGCACCCACCCGCAAGGGTGCCGCCAACGGGTCACGCCCCTGCTGGACGATTTCCTGAATGCGACCAGCCTCTTCCAGAACCCGCTGTGCCTGAGCCACAACCTGTTCTCCCACTGGCGTCAGGCTGATCTTCCCCTGGCGCCGTTCGAACAGCTCAACCCCCAGTTCCCGCTCCAGCTTTTTGACGGCCACGCTGAGCGTGGGCTGACTGATGAAGCAGGCCTCGGCCGCTCTTCCAAAATGGCGCGCGCGGGCCACGGCGACAATGTATTTCAGTTCATTAAGAGTCATTACGTGATCCTTATCCGGCGGTTTGGAAGACGCCGGCAAACCTCCGGCTCCAGATTCGACAGCAACCCGACGAAACCGCGCGCCGGAAAATCGTCAGCCCTTTGTTAACAAGCATAGATCACCACCAAACTGGTCAACCGCCCCCAAAGGTGCGAAATTTCGAATTGGAAAACAGCATCCCAAATCAAGAACGCCGTTGAACAAAAGCTAACAAAATGGACTATGATTGCCCATGGGACTTTCGGTGGATTTATAACTGCATCACACCAAGTTCCTCGTAAATTTCTGAAGGGGGCGGGTCTTGATCGCAATGGCCGATGAGCACATAAAATTCGATACCCTGAAACTAAAAATCGACCGCAGTCACCAAGCGGTCCACCTCAAATTTCTCCACCCTGGACGCCCTGTATTCACCGAGAACTTGTTAAACGATTTTGCCGATGCCCAGGAAGCGGTCCGTAACCTTTGTCACAACGAAAGCAGTCTCGATCCAGAACAAAAGCTCCGCTATCTGGTGGTGAGCTCCGCGCTGCCCGACGTATTCGTTCTTGGGGGCGACCTGGAACTGTTTCTGGATCTGATTCGCAGCGGCGACCGGGCACGTCTGAGCCGTTATGCCCATACCTGCACCAAGTTGCTCTACCGGAATCTTTCCGGTCATGACGGCGGCCTGTGCGCCATCACGGTTGTCGAAGGCGAAGCCCTGGGCGGCGGATTCGAGCTGGCGGTGGCCGCAGACTTGGTGGTGGCTGAAAAACGCGCCCGCTTCGGCTTTCCAGAGCTTCAGTTTGGCCTCTTCCCCGGCATGGGCGCTTTCAGCCTTCTGGCCCGCAGAATCGGCCCCGGCCTGGCCAAACGGCTCATCACCAGCGGCCGTATCTATACCGCCGAAGAGCTTTACCAGATGGGGGTGGTGGACCTTTTGGCGGAAAACGGCCACGCTCACGAAATGGTGCATCACTACATTCGCAAGCGGCAGCCTCGTGAAGGAGGTTATGCTGCGGTGGATGTCATCATGAGCCGTCACAACCCTGTCAGCCGGGATGAGCTGGAACAAATCGTCGATCTCTGGGTGGATACGGCCATGGCCCTCCAGCCACCAAACCTGAACATGATGAATTACCTGCTCAAGGCCCAGAAAAAGCGGTGGGAGAGCAACCCCGACGGCAAGGGCCACACTACCCGCTTGCGCGCATGAATTTTCAAGGAAGCGCTGACAACAAAAGCACTCCCTGGCTTTATCGGGGCTTCCTCGTCAACTGACCACCCGCAAACGCGGTCTGCTGTCCCGCAAGCCAAAGTGGCGAGACAACGTTCTGATGGAGATGCGGACCAGTTCGGTCAACTCGTCAACCCGCGCCGCGCCAGTGGTTGCGATTTCCATCTCGTCCATCCGTTCCCACGTCTCGGCGACCCGTTTCAGCCGCAACAACCCAAGATTGGCGGCGCTGCCGCGCAAACCGTGAGCAAGCTCTTTCACCGCGAAACGGTCCCGGGACTCCACCGCCTCTTTCAGTCGGGAGAGCGTCGTCCTCATATCGCGCTTAAACGCCTCCAGAATTCGCGTTACCAGCTCCGAACCCTGTTGCAGGGAAAGCAGCTCACGGACCTTGCCCTCGTCCACCAGCGGAACATCCTCTGACAAAAAAGTGGAAACAGAAGACGCCTTCTCCGCTGGAGCAGGCCTATTTCCAATGCCCAGGGCATCGATTGCCCGGAACAGATCCATGGAGCTCACCGGCTTGGTCAACACC
>JALVUB010000226.1 GCA_027023915.1 Sedimenticola sp. | reverse complement strand
GGGGACAACGTGAAGATGACGGTGAAGCTGATAGCGCCGATTGCCATGGAAGAGGGTCTGCGGTTTGCCATCCGCGAGGGTGGCCGCACCGTGGGCGCCGGCGTGGTTTCCAAGATCATCGAGTGAGGCAGCGATGGCCAACCAGCGTATCAGAAT
This sequence comes from Sedimenticola sp., assembly GCA_027023915.1. Classification (GTDB taxonomy): domain Bacteria; phylum Pseudomonadota; class Gammaproteobacteria; order Chromatiales; family Chromatiaceae; genus Thiolapillus. Next base: position 24,723 of record JALVUB010000226.1, on the reverse strand, counting down.
CCGACTCAAGTCCTTCGATCACCGGCTGATCGACCAGTCCACCAAAGAGATTGTGGACACCGCCAAACGCACCGGCGCGCGGGTGAAGGGGCCCATTCCCCTGCCCACGCGCAAGGAGCGTTACACGGTGCTGATCTCGCCGCACGTCAACAAAGATGCGCGCGACCAATATGAGATCCGCACCCACAAGCGGTTGATGGACATCATCGATCCCACCGACAAGACGGTGGATGCACTGATGAAGCTGGATCTGGCCGCAGGCGTGGATGTTCAGATCAAGCTGAACTGAGGTTTCGAACATGGCATTAGGACTAGTGGGACGCAAGGCGGGCATGACCCGCGTGTTCACCGACGACGGGGTCTCCGTGCCGGTGACCGTGGTCCAGGTGGAGCCCAACCGGGTCACCCAGGTGCGCACGCCCGAGCGTGATGGTTACCAGGCGGTGCAGGTCACCGTGGGCAAGCGCAAGCCGAGCCGGGTAAACAAGCCCATGGCGGGCCATTTTGCCAAGGCGGGCGTGGAGCCTGGGCGTGGTCTGTGGGAGTTCCGCCTAGACGATCATGAAGGCGAAATTCCCGAGGTGGGCAGCGAGATCACGGTGGAGCTGTTCGAGAGCGGGCAAAAGGTGGACGTGAGCGGCATCTCCAAGGGCAAGGGCTTCCAGGGGCCGGTGAAGCGCCACAACTTTCGCACCCAGGATGCCAGCCACGGCAACTCTTTGTCGCACCGCGCGCCCGGTTCCATCGGCCAGTGCCAGACGCCCGGCCGCGTGTTCAAGGGCAAGAAGATGGCCGGCCACATGGGCAGCAAGCGGGTTACGGTTCAAACCCTCGAAATCGTTCGCGTGGATGCCGAGCGTGGCCTGCTGCTTATCAAAGGGGCAGTGCCCGGGGCGCCTGGTGGTGATGTGATCGTCACCCCCGCGGTGAAACTAAAGAACAAGGGTTAAGTCATGGAGCTCAACGTACAAGGCGGGGCTTCCCTGCAGGTATCCGACGCTGTATTCGGCGTCGAGTTCAAGGAACCGTTAGTGCATCAGGTGGTGACCGCCTACCTGGCGGGTGCCCGTTCCGGCACCAAGGCGCAGAAGAACCGTTCCGCGGTGAGCGGTGGCGGCAAAAAGCCCTATCGTCAGAAGGGCACCGGTCGCGCCCGCGCGGGTACCATTCGCAGTCCGCTGTGGCGGGGTGGTGGCGTCACCTTTGCCGCCCAGCCTCGCAGCTATGCGCAAAAGGTGAACAAGAAGATGTACCGCGGCGCGTTGCGCTCCATTCTTTCGGAACTGGTGCGACAGGAGCGCCTGGTGGTGGTGGAGAGCTTCGGTGTGGACCTGCCCAAGACAAAGGCGCTGGTGACCAAGCTTGATGCGCTGGGATTGGACGACGTGCTTATCGTTACTGACCAGCTCGACGAACATCTCTACCTGGCCGCTCGCAATCTCTACCACGTCGATGTGCGCGACAGTGACGAGCTGGACCCGGTGAGTCTGGTGGGTTATGAGAAAGTGCTGATGACCACCGGGGCACTGAAGAAAATCGAGGAGCGCCTGGCATGAACCAAGAGCGACTGATGAAAATTCTGCTGGGGCCGGTTATTTCGGAAAAGAGCGCCGTCGGTGCCGACGAAGCCCGCCAGTTCACCTTCCGGGTGGCCCGCGACGCGACCAAGCCCGAGATCGCCGCAGCGGTGGAACTGCTGTTCGAGGTGAATGTGGAAAAGGTTCAAACCCAGAACGTGAAGGGCAAGCGCAAGCGTTTCGGCCAGATCGCCGGTAAGCGCAAGGACTGGAAAAAAGCCGTCGTCCGGCTGGCCGAGGGTCAGGACATCGATTTTGGCACCGGCGCCTGAGCCGTGCCCAACAGAGTAAGCGGATAGAGAGCAATGGCAATCGTCAAAGCAAAGCCGACATCGCCCGGACGCCGTTTCGTGGTCCAGGTGAAGACGCCTGGACTGCACAAGGGCGCGCCCCATGGGCCCCTGGTGGCGAAAAAGTCCAAAACCGGCGGGCGTAACAATCAGGGCCGCATCACCACCCGTCATCGTGGCGGTGGTCACAAGCGCCGTTATCGCATCGTCGATTTCAAACGCAACAAGGATGGGGTGCCGGGGATTGTTGAGCGGATCGAATACGATCCCAACCGCAGCGCCCATCTCTGCCTCATCAAATATCTCGACGGAGAGCGCCGCTACATCATTGCGCCAAAAGGACTCGAGGTGGGCGACACCATCCAGTCGGGCGTGGAAGCGCCCATCGCGCCGGGCAACGCCCTGCCTCTGCGCAACATCCCCGTGGGTACTACCGTCCACTGCGTGGAGATGAAGATCGGCAAGGGCGCCCAGATCGCCCGCAGCGCCGGCACTTCCGCCCAGCTGGTGGCGCGCGAGGGAGACTACGCCACCCTGCGGCTGCGCTCGGGCGAGATGCGCAAGATCCACGCTGACTGCCGCGCCACCATCGGCGAGGTGGGCAACGCCGAGCACAACCTGCGGAAGTTGGGCAAGGCGGGCGCCTCCCGCTGGCGCGGCATCCGGCCCACCGTGCGCGGCGTGGTGATGAACCCGGTGGATCACCCCCATGGGGGCGGCGAGGGCCGCACTTCCGGTGGTCGCCATCCGGTGACCCCCTGGGGCGTGCCCACCAAGGGCCACAAGACCCGCAAGAACAAGCGCACCGACAAGTTCATCGTGCGCGACCGTCGCCGCAAGTGATTTTGGGGTAATCAGTCATGCCACGTTCAGTACGCAAGGGACCATTCGTAGACCACCATCTGATGAAGAAGGTGGAAGAGGCGGTGGCCACAAACAACCGCCGCCCCATCAAGACCTGGTCGCGCCGCTCCATGATCGTGCCCGAAATGGTGGGCCTGACCATTGCGGTGCACAACGGCCGCCAGCATGTGCCTGTTCTCATCACCGAGAACATGGTGGGCCACAAACTGGGCGAGTTCGCCCTGACGCGGACCTATCGCGGCCATGCCGCGGACAAAAAGGCAAAGAAACGTTAAGGAGGCTACCGACATGCAGGCGAAAGCAGTGTTGCGTTATGCGCGCATCTCCCCGCAGAAGGGGCGGCTGGTGGCCGATCAGATCCGGGGTCTGCCGGTGGAGCAGGCGCTTGATCTGCTCCAATTCAGCAAAAAGAAGGGCGCTGCCCTGATGAAGAAGGTGCTCGATTCGGCCATCGCCAATGCCGAAAACAACGAGGGCGCCGACGTGGATGAACTGAAAGTGGTGGCGGTGATGGTGGACGAAGGGCCGACCATGAAGCGCATCCGCGCGCGGGCCAAGGGACGCGCCACGCGCATTCTCAAGCGCACCAGCCACATCACGGTCGCGGTGGGCGACGAGTAGACGGACGGAGAATCATGGGTCAGAAAGTCAATCCGATCGGTATCCGCCTGGGTATCGTAAAACAGCATAACTCGCGCTGGTATGCCGACAACAGCAGCTATGCGGAGCTGCTGAACCAGGATCTCGCCATTCGCGATTTTCTGCAGAAAAAACTGGCGCATGCCTCGGTCTCTCGCATCCAGATCGATCGCATGGCCAACAATACCCATATCACCGTGCATACCGCGCGGCCGGGCTTGGTGATTGGCAAGAAGGGCGAGGATATTGACCGCCTGCGCAAGGAGGTGGCCGGGATGGTTGACGGCCCGGTGCAGATTGCCATCGAGGAGATCCGCAAGCCTGAGCTGGATGCCAAGCTGGTGGCGGAAAACATCGCCCAGCAGATCGAGCGCCGCATCATGTTCCGCCGCGCCATGAAGCGGGCGGTGCAGAACACTATGCGGCAGGGCGCGGAGGGGATCAAGGTCAGTATCTCGGGTCGTCTGAATGGTGCCGAGATCGCGCGCACCGAGTGGTATCGTGAGGGTCGGGTTCCGCTGCATACCCTGCGCGCCGACATCGACTACGCCACCGCCGAGGCGTCTACTACCTACGGTGTTATCGGTATCAAGGTGTGGATCTTCCGTGGCGAGGTCTTTGGTGACCAGCAGGCGGAGCAAGCTGCCAAGGGCGGCAGGAAAGGCAAGAAAGCGGCCGGGAGAAGCTGAAGATGTTACAGCCCAAACGTACCAAGTTCCGCAAGCAACAGAAGGGCCGTAACCGTGGCCTGGCTCATCGCGGCAATGAAGTTAGCTTCGGCGAATTCGGACTCAAGGCGGTCGGGCGGGGCCGTATCACCGCCCGCCAGATCGAGGCGGCCCGCCGTACCATCACCCGCAAGGTGAAGCGGGGCGGCAAGCTCTATATCCGAGTCTTTCCCGATAAGCCCATTACCAAGAAACCCCTGGAGGTGCGCATGGGCAAGGGTAAGGGTAACGTGGAGTACTGGGTGGCACTGATCCAGCCGGGCCGCATGCTCTACGAGATCGAGGGGGTGCCCGAGGAGCTGGCTCGTGAGGCCTTCAAGCTGGCTTCCGCCAAGCTCCCGGTGGAGACCACTTTTGTCAAACGGACGATCATGTGATGAAAGCGAGTGAACTGCGGGAAAAATCCCAGGAAGAGCTGCGCCAGACGCTGAACGATCTGCTCAAGGAGCAGTTCAACCTGCGCATGCAGAAGGGCACCGGGCAGCTCGCCCGGCATCATCAGATGAAGCAGGTGCGCCGCGACATCGCGCGCGTGAAGACGGTCATGAACGAGAAGCGGAAGGCAGGCTGACCATGAGCGAGCAACAACCGACAAACCGCACCCTTCAGGGGCGTGTCATCAGCGACAAAATGGACAAGTCCATTACCGTGCAGGTTGAACGTCGCGTCAAGCATCCGCTCTATGGCAAGTTCATCCGCCGCTCCACCAAGGTGCATGCGCATGATGAGAACAACGAGTGTCGTATCGGAGATACGGTGGTGGTGGAGCAGTGCCGTCCGTTGTCCAAGACCAAGAAGTGGCGGCTGGTAAGAGTGGTCGAGCGCGCCCGTTGACGGGTGACGGCCCGGTAGAACAATAGAGGACTTGGGGAAGAGTCATGATCCAGATGCAGACCATGCTGAACGTGGCCGACAACAGCGGCGCCAGAAAGGTTCAGTGCATCAAAGTGTTGGGTGGTTCGCACCGGCGTTACGCCGGCATCGGCGACATCATCAAGGTGTCGGTGAAGGATTCCATTCCGCGCGGCAAGGTGAAAAAGGGTGATGTTTATAACGCCGTGGTGGTGCGTACCAAGAAGGGCGTGCGCCGTCCCGATGGCTCCGTCATTCGCTTTGACGGCAACGCCGCTGTGCTGCTCAACAACCAGTTGCAGCCCATCGGCACCCGCATCTTCGGTCCCGTCACCCGCGAGCTGCGGAGCGAGCGCTTCATGAAGATCATTTCCCTGGCACCCGAGGTGCTGTGAGGTAGTCATGGCAAGAAAGATTCGCAAGGGCGACGATGTCATCGTCATCGCCGGAAAGGACAAGGGCAAGCGCGGTACCGTGCTCAAGGTGCTTGAGAACCGTGTGTTGGTGGAAAACGTCAACCTGGCCAAGAAGCACGTCAAGCCCAACCCGATGAAGGGCGAGCCGGGTGGCATTATCGAAAAAGAGATGCCGCTGCATATTTCCAACGTGGCGCTCTTCAATCCGGTGACCAACAAGGCCGACCGCGTGGGCTTCAAGATCCTCGAGGACGGCCGCAAAGTAAGAATCTACAAGTCCAACGGCGAAGTCGTGGACGTTTGAGGCAGGCACTCCGATGGCAAGATTACAAGAGCAGTACAAGGAAAAGATCGTACCGGCGCTCATGGAGAAGTTCGGCTACAAGAGCGTCATGCAGGTGCCGCGCATCGAAAAGATCACCCTCAACATGGGGGTGGGAGAAGCGGTGGCCGACAAGAAAGTGTTGCAGTTCGCCATGGACGACATGGCCCGCATCGCCGGCCAGAAGCCTATCGTGACCCGCGCGCGCAAGTCGGTGGCGGGCTTCAAGATCCGCGAGGGCTGGCCCATTGGCTGCAAGGTGACGTTGCGGCGTGAGCGCATGTACGAATTCCTCGACCGGCTCATCAATGTCGCCATTCCCCGTATCCGTGACTTCAGGGGCTTGAGCGCCAAGTCGTTTGATGGTCGTGGCAACTACAGCATGGGCGTGCGCGAGCAGATCATCTTTCCCGAGGTCGATTACGACAAGATCGACGCGCTGCGTGGCATGGACATCACCATCACCACCACCGCCAACACCGACGAGGAGGCCAAGGCCCTGCTCGACGGCTTCAACTTCCCCTTTAAGTGACTGGGAGCGGTTCCAGATGGCAAAGAAAAGCATGATTGCCCGCGAGAACAAGCGAGCCAAGATGGTCGCCAGGTACGCAGCCAGACGTGCCGAGCTGAAGGCGATCATCAAGAATCCCAACAGCAGCCCCGAGGAGATCGACGCCGCGGTGCTCAAGCTGCAAAAGTTGCCGCGCGACGCCAGCCCGGTGCGTCAGCAGCGTCGTTGTCGCATCACCGGCCGACCCCATGCGGTGTACCGCAAGTTTGGTCTCTGCCGCAACAAGCTGCGTGAAGCGGCCATGCGTGGGGACGTTCCCGGGCTGCGCAAGGCGAGCTGGTGATTCCGCCGGCACTGGAATAAATTTCTAAAATCCGTTATTCTTTCCGGCTCTTTTTTGAGCCGCTTTCACCAGTGGGTATCGGACTCCGCTCCAGGAGTTGCCTGACCCGAGGAGCCAGAAACTTATGAGTATGTCAGATCCCATTGCGGACATGCTTACGCGCATCCGCAACGGCCAGCAGGCGGGCAAGACGAAGGTGCGTCTGCCGGCTTCGAAGAAAAAAATGGCCATTGCCCGCGTGTTGGAACAGGAGGGCTACATCGGTGGCGTCGATCTTCTCGAAGAGGGTGGCAAGCCGGTGATGGAGATCGCGCTCAAGTATTTTCAGGGGCAGCCCGTGATCGAGATGATCCAGCGGGTGAGTCGGCCCGGGCTGCGGGTCTACAAGGGCAAGGAAGAGTTGCCCAAGGTTCGTGGTGGGCTCGGCATTGCCATCGTTTCCACCTCCAAAGGGGTGATGACCGACCGCGAGGCCCGGAAGCAGGGCCATGGTGGTGAAGTCATCGCCTACGTCGCCTGACCGGGAGGGAACTGCCATGTCACGTATTGCAAAGGCGCCTGTTCCTGTGGCCTCCGGCGTGGAGGTGAAGGTTGATGGGCAGAAAGTGACCGTCAAGGGCCCCAAGGGCACCCATGAGTATGAGGTGCATCCGCTCGTGAAAGTCTCCCTGGAAGAGAACGAAGTGCGGGTGAGCCCGGTGGATGTGGAAAACAAAGCGGCATGGGCCATGGCCGGCACCATGCGCGCGCTCATCAACAATATGGTGGTGGGTGTCAGCCAGGGTTTTGAGAAAAAGTTGCAACTGGTGGGCGTGGGTTATCGTGCCCAGGTCAAGGGCAAGGTGCTGGATCTCAGTCTTGGTTTTTCCCATCCGGTGGAATATCCGATTCCCGAGGGGATCACCATTGAGACTCCCTCGCAGACCGAAATAGTGGTTTCCGGTAGCGACAAGCAGAAGGTTGGGCAGGTGGCCGCCGAGATCCGGCGTTACCGGCCGCCAGAGCCCTACAAGGGCAAGGGCGTTCGCTACGCGGACGAATACGTGGTTCGCAAAGAAGCGAAGAAAAAGTAAGGGGTGATGACGATGGACAAGAAAGCAAGCCGCCTGCGTCGGGCTCGTCGCGCCCGCGCCAAAATCCGGGAACTGGGCGTTCCTCGTCTCACCGTGCACCGCACGCCGCGTCACATCTATGCCCAGGTGATAGACGCCGACGGCCGCAATGTGATCTGTGCCGCGTCCACCGTGGAGCGGGATCTGCGGGGTTCCATCGAAGGTTCCACCGGCAATGTGGCTGCTGCCGCCGTGGTCGGGCGGGCGGTGGCCGAGCGGGCCAAGGCTGCCGGCATCGAAAAGGTGGCCTTCGATCGTTCCGGTTTCCAGTATCACGGTCGCGTCAAGGCGCTGGCCGAGGCGGCCCGCGAAGCCGGGCTCAAGTTCTGAGGATTCAAGCATGGCAGATTACGATACCAACGCTGCTGGCGAAGAGCTGATCGAAAAACTGGTTGCCGTCAACCGGGTGGCCAAGGTGGTCAAGGGTGGCCGCCAGTTTGGCTTTTCCGCACTTGTGGTGGTCGGCGACGGCGATGGCAAGGTGGGTTATGGCATGGGCAAGGCGAAAGAGGTGCCGGTGGCCATCCAGAAGGCGATGGAGGTGGCCAAGCGCAACATGCAGACCATCAAGCTCAACGGCGGCACCCTTCAATATCCCCTCATCGGCAAGCACGGCGCGGCCAAGGTTTACATGCAGCCCGCCTCCGAGGGTACCGGCATCATCGCCGGCGGTGCCATGCGCGCCATCTTCGAAGCCGTTGGCGTGCACAATGTACTGGCCAAGTGTATCGGTTCCAACAACCCCATCAACGTGGTGCGGGCGACCATGAACGGCCTGGTCGCCATGCGCAGTCCGGACGAGATGGCGGCCAAGCGCGGCAAGACCCTGGAAGAGATTACGGAGTAAGTACCGTGGCGGACAAGAAGACGATGAAGGTGAAGCTGGTGCGCAGCATGCATGGCCGGCTCAAGAAACACCAGGCCTGCGTGCGCGGGCTGGGGTTGCGGCGCATGCACCAGGTGGTGGAGGTGGAAGACACCCCAGCCACCCGCGGCATGCTGAACAAGGTTTCCTACATGGTTGAGCTGGTGGAGGAGTGACGACATGCGCCTGAATACTCTCAAGCCCGCCGCCGGCAGCCGCCAGGATCGCAAGCGCGTGGGTCGCGGCATTGGCAGTGGCCTGGGCAAGACCTGTGGCCGTGGTCACAAGGGTCAGAAGTCCCGTTCCGGCGGGTTCCACAAGGTGGGATTCGAAGGCGGCCAGATGCCGCTCCAGCGCCGCCTGCCCAAGGTCGGCTTCCGCTCGCGCAAGGCCAAATACACCGCCGAGGTGCGCCTGAACGAGATCGACAAGGTGCCCGGCGACGTGATCGACATGAACGCCCTCTACGAGGCGGATATCCTGCCGCGCACCATGAAGCGCGCCAAGGTGATCCTCTCCGGCGGGATCAGCCGGGCGGTGACCCTCAAGGGCATCGGCGCCACCAAGGGCGCCCGCGCCGCCATTGAGGCGGCCGGCGGCAAGGTGGAGGACTGAACCGCTCATGGCGCTGAATCCGTCGGCAGCCAGCGGCATCCAGCTCGGTCAGCTTACGGAGCTGCGCCAGCGCTTTCTGTTTTTGCTGGGGGCGCTGGTGGTGTTCCGCATTGGCACCTATATTCCGGTGCCTGGTGTCAATCCGGCGGCGCTGGCAGCGCTGTTCGAGCAGCAGCAGGGAACCATTCTGGGCATGTTCAACATGTTCTCCGGGGGGGCTCTCAAGCGTGCCTCTCTTTTTGCTCTCGGGGTCATGCCCTATATCTCCGCCTCCATCATTGTGCAGTTGATGACGGCGGTTATCCCGCAGCTCGAACAGCTGAAGAAAGAGGGCGAGGCCGGGCGCCGCAAGATCACCCAGTACACCAGATACGGCACCGTGGTGCTGGCCACCTTCCAGGCGGTGGGCATCTCCGTGGCCCTCCAGTCCCAGTCGGCCGGCGGCATGTCGTTGGTGATGAACCCCGGCTTCAGCTTCGTCTTCACGGCGGCGGTGTCGCTGGTCACTGGTACCATGTTCCTCATGTGGCTGGGTGAGCAGATCACCGAGCGGGGCCTGGGCAACGGCATCTCCATGATCATCTTCGCCGGCATCGTCGCGGGCCTGCCGCGTGCCTTCGGCTCGGTGGCCGAGCTGGTGAGCAACGGCGAGATGAACCCACTGTTTGCTCTTTTCCTGTTGCTGCTGGCAGTTGCGGTGACCGGCTTTGTGGTATTCGTGGAGCGGGGCCAGCGGCGGATCACCATCAACTACGCCAAGCGTCAGCAGGGGCGCAGGCTGTTGGCGGCACAGAGCAGTTTTCTGCCGCTGAAACTCAACATGTCCGGCGTGATTCCGCCTATTTTTGCTTCCAGCATCATTCTGTTTCCCACCACTCTGGCGTCCTGGGCAGGAAACACGCCCAACATGCGTTGGTTGCAGGATATCGTGGCCAAGTTGTCGCCGGGTGAGCCGCTCTATGTGGGCCTTTACGCCAGCGCCATCGTCTTTTTCTGTTTCTTTTACACCGCGCTGGTGTTCAATTCGCGGGAGACGGCGGACAACCTGAAACGCTCTGGCGCTTTCATTCCCGGCATCCGGCCGGGCGAGCAGACCGCCCGCTATATCGATGGCGTCATGACCCGGCTCACTCTGGCGGGCGCGGTGTACATAACCGCGGTCTGCCTGCTGCCGGAGTTCCTCATAGTGGGTTGGAATGTGCCCTTCTATTTCGGCGGCACCTCTCTGCTGATCGTGGTGGTGGTGATTATGGACTTCATCGCCCAGGTGCAGTCGCATCTCATGTCCCATCAGTACGAGGGGCTGATGAAAAAAGCCAATTTCAAGGGGCGGGGCAGCAGCGGGCTGGTTCGATGAATGGATCGCGACAGCGGTCGAGCAAAAGGTAGAGAGCAATGAAAGTACGAGCTTCTGTCAAAAAGATGTGTCGCAACTGCAAGATCATCAAGCGCAAGGGCGTGGTAAGGGTGATCTGCAAGGAACCCCGGCACAAACAGCGTCAGGGTTGATTCCGGCGAATTCATTATTGAAAGATAATTAAGGGCCGGCTATAATTCCGCGTTTCCTCGCGACGGTTTTCGCCGGCGACTGAAGACCAGGAGAAGAGAAGAATGGCCCGCATTGCAGGCGTTAACATTCCCGACCGCAAACATGCGGTCATCGCTTTGACCGCCATTTACGGCATTGGTCGCTCGCGCGCGGCCAAGATCTGCGACGCCGCCGGGGTACCCCGGGATCGTAAGGTGATGGAACTGAGCGAGGAAGAGGTGGATCGCCTGCGTGCCGAGGTGGCCAAGTACACCGTGGAAGGCGATCTCCGGCGGGAAGTTTCGATGAATATCAAGCGGCTGATGGACCTGGGCTGCAACCGTGGCATCCGCCACCGTCGCGGACTGCCGGTTCGTGGTCAGAGGACCAAGACCAACGCCCGTACCCGCAAGGGACCGCGTCGTCCCATCAAGCGTTGACAGCAGGCAACAGAGCTAACAGGTAGATAAGGCATGGCCAAGACCCCCACCCGTTCGAAGAAAAAGGTCAAAAAGACCGTGACCGATGGGATCGCGCATATTCATGCGTCGTTCAACAACACCATCATCACCATCACCGACCGTCAGGGCAACGCGCTCTGCTGGGCCACCGCCGGAGGCTCCGGTTTCCGGGGTTCCCGCAAGAGCACGCCTTTCGCCGCTCAGGTGGCGGCAGACCGGGCTGGTCAGATGGCCAAGGAATATGGTGTCAAGAACCTGGACGTGAATGTGAAGGGGCCGGGGCCAGGGCGTGACTCTGCCGTGCGGGCGCTCAACAACGCCGGCTTCAAGATTCTCAGCATCACGGATGTGACTCCCATTCCGCACAACGGGTGCCGTCCGCCCAAGAAACGTCGCGTGTAACACTGGAGTTAGAAGAACATGGCCAGGTATCTCGGACCCAAATGCAAACTGATGCGCCGTGAAGGTACTGATTTGTACCTCAAGAGCCGGGCGCGTTCCGTCGACTCCAAGTGCAAGATGGACAAGCTTCCCGGGCAGACCCAGGAGCGCCGCCGTCGTCTTTCCGATTATGGCGTGCAGCTGCGCGAGAAGCAGAAGGTGCGTCGTCTCTACGGAGTTTTGGAGCGCCAGTTCCGCAACTACTACGCCGAGGCCGACCGTCAGAAAGGCCCCACCGGCGAGAACCTGCTGCAACTGCTGGAGCGGCGGCTGGACAACGTGGTCTATCGCATGGGTTTTGGCGCCACCCGCGCCGAGGCGCGCCAGTTGGTGAGCCACAAGGCCATCGAGGTGAACGGCAAGGTGGTGAATATTCCCTCTTATCTGGTCAAGCCCGAGGATGTGATCTCGGTGCGCGAGAAGGCGCGCAAGCAGGTGCGCATTCAGAACGCCCTGGCGCTGGCGGAGCAGTACGGTTTTCCCGAGTGGGTGGAAGTGGACGTCAAGGGCATGACCGGCACCTTCAAGCGTCTGCCGGAGCGTGCCGACCTGCCGGCGGAAATCAACGAGCAGCTCATCGTCGAGCTCTATTCCAAGTAATTCAGGACAAGGTGCAGTTCATGGCGAACGCCGTCACAGAATTTCTCAAGCCCCGCATCGTCAACGTCGAGCAGCTCAACGGCCACCGTTCCCGAGTCTCCCTGGAGCCCCTGGAGCGGGGATTGGGCCACACCCTGGGCAATGCCTTGCGTCGCATCCTGCTCTCTTCCATGCCGGGTTGCGCCATCGTCGATGCGCAGATCGAAGGCGTGCAGCACGAGTACAGCGGCATCGAAGGGGTGCAGGAAGATGTTCTCGAAATCCTGCTCAACCTCAAGGGCGTGGCCATCATCATGGAGGATCGCGATGAGGCCGAGCTGAGCTTGGACGCAAAAGGTCCTGGGGTGGTCACCGCCGGTGACATCCAGCTCAGTCACGGCGTGGAGGTTGTAAACCCCGACCATGTCATCGCCCACCTCACCGACAAGGGTGAGCTGAAGATGAAGATGCGGGTTCGCCGTGGTCGTGGCTACGAGCCTGCTTCCGCGCGTGAGAGCGCCGCTGGCGAGGACCGTCCCATCGGCCATCTGCAACTGGACGCCTCTTTCAGCCCCGTGCGGCGGGTGGCTTACAGCGTGGAAGCGGCGCGGGTGGAGCAACGCACCGACCTGGACCGTCTGGTGATCGACATCGAGACCAACGGCACCATCGATGCGGAAGACGCCATCCGGCGCGCCGCCACCATCCTGCAGCAGCAGTTGGAGACTTTCGTCTATCTGGAGGAGACGGCGCCCCAGGCCCAGGCGGAAGCGCAGCCGGAAGAGCCGGCCATCGATCCCATCCTGCTGCGGCCGGTGGACGATCTCGAACTCACCGTGCGTTCGGCCAACTGCCTCAAGGCGGAGAACATCTTTCTCATCGGCGATCTCATCCAGCGTACCGAGGTGGAGCTGCTCAAGACCCCCAACCTGGGCAAGAAGTCGCTCAACGAGATCAAGGACGTGCTGGCCACCCGCGGCCTCTCTCTCGGCATGCGCCTGGAGAACTGGCCGCCGGAGAATATTGACGAGCTGGTGGCGAAGTAAAAGCCGCCTGTCATTGAAACCAGAAATTCAGGAAGTCGACCCATGCGTCATCGCAAAGCCGGACGGCAATTGAACAGAAACAGCGCGCATCGCAAGGCGATGTTCCGCAACATGGCAGCCTCGCTCATCGAGCACGAGCTGATAAAGACCACCCTGCCCAAGGCCAAGGAGTTGCGGCGGGTGGCCGAACCGCTCATCACCCTGGCCAAGGAGGACAGCGTGGCACGGCGTCGGTTGGCCTTTGCCCGCTTGCGCAGCGAGTCGGCTGTTGGCAAGCTGTTCAGTGAGCTGGGGCCCCGCTATCAGGATCGTCCCGGCGGTTATCTTCGTATTCTCAAGTGTGGCTACCGCCCGGGTGACAAGGCACCCATGGCTTATGTCGAGCTTGTGGATCGGCCCGTGAGTGAAGATACCGAAGCGGAATTCGACGAGTAATTTCCACGTGGCGCCTAATTTGGGAAACATCCTCATGAAAGCCGGGCCCAGCCCGGCTTTTTGCTGAATGGGACCATGTCTTCTTCGCCTCCCCTGGTTCACTTCTTTACCGATTTCGGCGCAGACAGCCCCTATCCAGGGTTGATGGAAGCGGCTTTGCTGCGTCACTGCCCGGTGGCCAGGGTGATCCATCTTGCCCACGATGCGCCTCGGTTCATGCCCCGCCACGCGGGAGTGCTGCTGGCGGCAATGACACCATGGCTGGCTGAAGGCTCCAGCGTGGTGGCGGTGGTCGACCCCGGGGTTGGTGGTTCCCGCCGGGCGGTTGTAGTGGAAGTGGCTGGTCGACGTTATCTGGCGCCCGACAACGGTCTGTTGGCTCCCCTGCTGCACCAGGCTGGGGTTCGCGCGTGGGAGATCGATGCTGGCGCGTTCCCGCTCTCTTCCAGCTTTCACGGGCGGGATCTGTTTGCGCCCGCCGCGGGCATGCTGTTGTCTGGGATACCTGTTGCAATGCGGGAAGTGGAGCCATCCGGTCTGGTCGGTTGGAACTGGGGTGACAGGCTGGCTGAGGTGATCTACATCGACCCATTCGGCAATGCGATGACGGGGTTGTCGCCGCCAACGGAAGATGAAGCGGGGCGTTTGTGTGTCGAGGGTCTCCTGCTGTCCGGCGGGAGAACCTTTTGTGAACGGCAGCCGGGCACCCTTTTCTGGTATGAAAACTCGTTGGGCCTGGTTGAGATCGCCGCCAACCAGGCACGGGCCGACCAACTTCTTGGCTTGCGGGTGGGGCTTTCAGTGGAGTGGTGTCTTGGCAGTGATGGTAAAGCGAGTTAGCATTCTCCCATGTATAGATGGTTGCCACTGGTCGCCTTGTTGCTGACGGCTGCCGCGTCGGCCCGCATCTACAAATGGGTGGACGCGGAGGGCACGGTGCATTATGGCGACAAGCCGGAAGGGCGGGGCGCTCGGGTTCTCCGTTCGCTGCCGGCGCTTTCCACATACGGCCCGCCCTCCCTGCCAAAGGCTGTGACCGAGGAAAAGACCGCGCCGGAAAAGCAGGTGACCAAAACGCCGGCAGCCTCCGCCACCAGTTACAAGGTGCTGGAACTTGTCGGCCCCGAGGATCAGGCTGTGATTCACAGCCCTCCGGGAAACGTGCAGTTGTTTGTGGCTGTCGATCCCAAATTGGCAGAGGGAGACCGGTTGGGCGTGATTCTGGACGGCAAGGTTTTGCCAGCTCGTTATTCCAGTACCGTTATCCAGCTACAGAACCTGAATCCTGGGCAGCATACCGTGGCAGTGGCCATTTACAGGGGTAGTGGAACCCAGGTTAAAGCTTCCCAAAGCCATACCTTCTATCTCTATCGCATCGTTGCCCGCAAAGTGAAGAAGCCAAGGCCGGGGACCTAGACCGCCATTGCCGGTGCGTTCCAAAGCCATCCTGTCGAGATGCCCGATTCTGCGTTGAGTTCCGACCTGGCTGCCCGCATTCTGGCCAACCAGGTAACGGCGTTGCTGCTGCTTGACCGGGACTATCGGCTTCGTTTCATGAATGTGGCGGCCGAGATGCTCTTTTCGGCAAGCAACGCCACCATGACCGGTCAGCCCATAGGTCAACTGCTGCGCTGTACCTCGGGTGCCCTCGAAGAGCGGGCCCAAACCGCGTTGGAAAATCATCAGCCGGTCACCGAGCGGCAGGTGGTGTTGGAGATGGTGGACGGTCATCGGATCACCGTGGACTGTACCTTGGTTCCCATGGTGGAAGAGTCGCCGCCCATGTTGCTTATGGAACTGCGCCAGGTGGATCGGCAGTTGCGTTTGAGCCGGGAGGAACAGCTTATACGCCAGAACGAGACCGCGCGCACCCTGGTTCGGGGGTTGGCTCATGAAATCAAAAATCCTCTCGGCGGCATTCGCGGTGCCGCGCAGCTGCTGGAGATGGATGGGGGGGACGCAACGAAGGAGTACACCTCCATCATCCTAAAGGAAGTGGATCGCCTGGGAGCCCTGGTGGACGGGATGCTCGGCACCCGCAAGGCGCCGGTAAAACAGAAGGTCAACATCCATCAGGTGTTGGAACGGGTGGCTGGGCTGGTGGAGTCTGATCCCGACAGCGAGGTGAAACTGGTACGGGATTATGATCCCAGCATTCCTGACCTGGAAGGTGATCCCGACCAGCTTGTTCAGGCGCTGCTCAATCTTGTGCGCAATGCCGTGCAGGCCAGCCAGCCGGGCCAGGAGGTGTTGCTTCAAACCAGGGTGTTGCGCCAGTTCACCCTTGCCGGTCGCCGTCACCGGCTGGTGATTCAGATCAATGTGCTGGATCATGGCGCGGGTATTCCCGCCGAGCTGCAACACTCCATCTTCTTTCCCATGGTCACCAACAAGGCAGAAGGCACCGGGCTCGGGCTGCCCATTGCCCAGTCGCTTGTTCACCGTCATGGGGGGCTCATCGAATTCGAAAGCCGGCCAGGCCGGACCTTGTTCACCGTTTATCTTCCGTTGGAGAGTGGATCGTGAGCGAACCGATCATCGTGTGGGTGGCCGATGACGACCAGTCCATGCGCTGGGTGCTGGAAAAGGCGCTGGAAAAAGGAGGTTTCCAGGTACGTGGCTTCGAGCGTGCCAACTTGCTGCTGGACGCCCTGCAAGGCGCGAAGCCCCAGGTGGTGGTGACCGATATTCGCATGCCGGGGATGGACGGTATCGAGTTGTTGACCCGTATTCGGGAGCTGGCGCCCAGCCTGCCAGTGATCGTAATCACCGCCCATTCCGACCTGGACAGCGCCGTAAAAGCCTATGATGAAGGCGCTTTCGATTATCTGCCCAAGCCCTTTGACGTTCACGAACTGGTGGAGCTGGTACAACGGGCCGCCGCCAGTGCCGCCGCCTCTACGGAAGAGAGCCAGGAGGCCGCCGCTCCTCTTGGCATTGTCGGTAAGGCGCCTGCCATGCAGGCGGTGTTCCGTACCATTGGCCGGTTGTCGCGTTCCGATATTTCGGTGCTCATCACTGGCGAGTCGGGCACCGGCAAGGAGCTGGTGGCCCGCGCCCTGCACCGCCACAGCCCTCGTGCCGACGGTCCTTTCGTCGCGCTCAACATGGCCGCCATTCCCCGGGAGTTGATGGAGGCAGAGCTGTTTGGTCATGAGAAAGGGGCCTTTACCGGCGCCCAGGCCCGGCGGGTGGGGCGTTTTGAGCAGGCGCACGGCGGCACCCTTTTCCTGGACGAGATCGGCGACATGCCCGCCGAGGCGCAGACCCGCTTGCTGCGGGTGCTGGCGGATGGCGAATTTTTCCGCGTGGGGGGTGCCGAACTGGTGAAAGCGGATGTGCGCATTATTGCGGCCACCCATCAGGATCTTGAGAAGCGGGTGGAAGAGGGCAGTTTCCGCGAGGATCTGTTTCACCGCCTCAATGTCATCCGTATTGCCATTCCACCGCTGCGGGAACGGCCCGAGGATGTGCCGCTGTTGCTGGAATACCATCTGCAGAAGGCAGCGGCAGAGCTGGGGGGCGAGCCCAAGGTGGTACAGCCGGACGCCCTGGAACTGTTGCAACGCTTTCCGTGGCCTGGCAACGTGCGCCAGTTGGAAAATCTGGCGCGCTGGCTCACGGTGATGGCTTCCGGGCGGGAGGTGCAGATTCGCGATCTGCCGGCGGAGTTTCAGCAGGCTGAGCCGGCCTCTGTTCAGCCGGGCGACTGGCGTGCCCAGCTTCAGCGCTGGGTGCTGATGCGTTACCAGGAGGGCGCCGAAGGGTTGGAAAAAGAGGTGGAAGAGGCGCTTATCGAGGCGGCGCTCAACGCCACCGGCGGACGCAAGCAGGAGGCCGCCAGGTTGTTGGGTTGGGGGCGCAACACCCTGGCGCGGAAGCTCAAGGAGCTTCCTGGGCAGGAATAGTTTCCCGTCACCATTTCCACGGTTTCATCGCGGCCACCGCCACCGCCACCAGCGCTAGAATGAGAAACAGTTCGATGAACATAAGGTCAAAAGAGCAGTCATGGATCTCACCAGCATAGAACTTCCAGGCTCCATCATCCACTCGGTCAGGGTTGAAGGGGATCAGGTGCGGGTGCGCTTTGAGCCTGCCTATCTCATCCAGACCATGACCGGCTCCAAGGAGCGCACCCGCTGGCACCAGAACATTGAGCTCGTCTTCGATGGCGCCCGTCTTCTTCAAGGCGGGGATATTGCGCTTCCCGCTGAGTGTCGGGGCGGCGACGTGATGGAGAACGTCTATACCTACCGCGACATGGTGCCCGTCCCTCTGGAGAGCCGGGGCCAGACGGGTTGCCGGTTGCAGGTTGGGGAAGACAAGGCGGTGTTGGAAGTGGAGGCCGAGGCGGTGCGCATGGAGCGGGAGGATCACCCCCACTACATCGAACACCTGCGGTAGGAAGCGTGGCTGTTCAGCAGCCGCAACCTTCCGTTCCGTTCAACCGCAGGCTGCCGGTTATCTGTCCCACCCTGGCCAGCCCGTGGCGGTCGAGATAGTCGAGAATGCCCCGGTTGATGCGCTGGCAGACCAGGGGATCGTAAAAGAGCGCGGTGCCCACGCCCACCGCGGTGGCGCCGGCAATGAGGAACTCGATGGCGTCCTCGGCACTGGCGATGCCGCCCTGGCCGATGATGGGCACGCCGTGAGGCCGGGTTACCTGATAGACCTGATGCACCTTCAGCAGCGCCACCGGCTTGATCGCCGGCCCTGAAAGGCCGCCCTGATTGTTGCCCAGAACAGGCGCGCGGCTTTCGATGTCGATGGCCATTCCCATGAGGGTGTTGATGACGGAAAAAGCGTCACTGCCTGCTTCCAGACAGCGACGGGCGTTGTCGGCGATGTCGGTCTGGTTGGGCGAGAGCTTGGTGATGAGCGGCTTTTTCGTCGCCCGCCGGCACGCCTCCACCACCCGCGCCGACATTTCGGGATCATTGCCGAAGGCGGCGCCTCCCTTCTTGACGTTGGGGCAGGAGATGTTGATCTCGATGGCGTCCACCGGCGAGTCATCGAACCTGCGGGTCACCTCTTCGTACTCCTCAACCGTGGAGCCGGAGACGTTGGCGATGAAGCGGGTTTCACCAAAGTCGAGCTTCGGCAGGATCTCGTTCACCACATTTTCCACCCCTGGGTTTTGCAACCCGATGGCGTTGAGCATGCCGCCTGGCGTTTCCACCACCCGGTGGGGCGGATTGCCCAGCCGGGCCGAGCCGGTGGTGCCTTTGAGGCAGACAGCGCCCACCTCGCGGTTGGAGAAGCCTTCCACCCGGGTGTATTCTTCGCCGAAACCGACGCAGCCGGAAAGCAACACCAGCGGGGTTTGCAGCTCCAGGCCGCAGAGATCGACGGTCAGTCTGGGATCAGCCATTCTGTTTCAGCAAGGCGGATTTTATGTTCAGCGTTGCATTGTATCAGCCGGAAATACCGCCCAACACGGGCAACATCATCCGGCTTTGCGCCAATGCCGGTTGTGATCTTCATCTGGTGGCCCCCTTGGGGTTCGAACTGGATTCCTCGCGTCTGAAGCGGGCCGGTCTCGACTATCACGAATATGTTGATCTGCGGGTGCATGACTCTTTCGAGGCGTTGCTCCAGGCGGTGAGCCCGCCCCGTCTTTTTGCCTGTACCACCCGTGGTTGCCGTTGTCACGCCGAAGTGGCCTACCAACCTGGCGACCTGCTGCTGTTCGGTCCGGAAACCCGAGGGTTGCCTTCTGAGGTGTTGGCCAGGGTACCCGAAGAACAGCGGTTGCGCCTTCCCATGAGACCAGGGCAGCGGAGTCTCAATCTATCCAACGCGGTGGCGGTGGTGGTGTATGAAGCCTGGCGCCAGCAGGGTTTTGCCGGTGCTTCCCAGTGTCACGGGAAGGCCTGAATTTTTCAGGCCTGCCTAAATGGGATCGCTTTCATCACGTGGGTGGCGCGCAAGCAGGGCGCGTACCGCCGCGTCGGGCGCCAGTCCCTGGTAGAGCACTTGATGAACGGCGGCGGTGATGGGCATTTCCACGCCCAGTTCCCGGGCCTTGTGGTGGAAATCCCGGGCCGCGCCCAGCCCTTCCACCTCCTGGCCGATTTCCCGTTTGGCCTCTTCAATAGTGAGACCGCGCGCCAGCGCCAGCCCCATGCGACGGTTGCGTGACTGATCGTCGGTACAGGTGAGCACCAGGTCGCCCAGTCCCGCCAGTCCCATGAAAGTGGCGTGTTCGCCACCCAGCGCCAATCCCAGCCGTGTGATCTCCGCCAGGCCCCGGGTGATGAGCGCGGCGCGGGCATTGGCGCCGAAGCCCAGGCCGTCGGAGATGCCGGCGGCAATGGCCATCACGTTCTTGGCCGCCCCGCCCACCTCAACCCCCACCAGGTCCGAGGAGGTGTAGGCGCGGAAGCTGTCGCCATGAAGATAGCCCGCCAGCTTGCGGGCGTGCTCCGTATCGCTGGAGGCCACGGTAACGGCGGTGGGTAGTCCACGGGCCACTTCGGCGGCAAAAGTGGGGCCCGAGATCACCGCCAGGCTGGCGTTTGGAAAGATCGAGCTGGCCGCTTCGTGCAGCAGCCGCCGGCCTTGTGGCACCAGCCCCTTGGTGGCCCAGGAGAGAGAGTGGGGGGCCGGGATCAGCTCCTGGACCCGTTGCAGCACCTTCTCGAAAGCGTGGCTGGGCACCACTATCAGGATCTCATCCACTCCTTCCAGTGCCGCTTCCAGTTCAACCACCGGATGCAGGCCGGAAGGGAAAGGCAGGCCGGGCAGATAGCGGCGGTTTTCACCATCCTGTTGCAGGTGGTGCATCTCTTGGGGCTCGTGGCCCCACAACAAGACCTGATGTCCATGGCGGGCGAGCAGGATGCCCAGGGCGGTACCCCAGGAGCCCGCGCCGATCACCCCGATCCGCTGGCCCGCCATCCGACGCGCTTCAGTGTTCCGACGGCTGTCCTTCCTGCTGTTGCTGCATCTGCTGGGCATAGAGCGCCTCGAAATTGACCGGCGCCAGCAGGAACTGGGGGAAAGTGCCGCGGGTGACCAAGTCGGAGACGACTTCCCGCACATAGGGGAAGAGCACATTGGGGCAGTAGATACCCAGCAGCGGCCCCATCTCTTCGTCGGGAATATTTTGCGCCAGGAAGATGCCCGCCTGGCTCACTTCCACCAGAAAAGCGGTTTTGTCGCCCACCTTGGCGGTCACTGTGACTGTGAGGACCACCTCCAGATTGCCGTCGCCAAGGTCTTTCATGGCGTTATTGATGTTGACGCTGATCTCCGGGCGCCACTCCTGGGTGAAGATCTCGGGTGAGTTGGGGGTTTCGAAAGAGATGTCCTTTGTGTAGATGCGTTGCAGGGTGAACTGCCGGTCTTGGGTTTCTTCGCTCATGGTTGGTTCCTCAGGATTTCTTGATGGGCAGGCCCGCGCTCTGCCAGGCCATCATGCCGCCGCGCAGGTTATGTACCTTGGAAAAGCCTTCTTTAATCAGCATTTTCGTGGCCGTGGCCGAGCGGGAGCCCGAGCGGCAGGCGACAATGATGGGACGCTCGCGGTATTTCTCCAGTTGCTGAAGCTGTTTGTTCAGGCTGTTTAGCGGGATATTGATGGCGTTGACGATGTGACCCTGGTTGAACTCGGTTATGGAGCGCACATCCAGCACCACGGCGTCTTCGTGGTTGATGAGCGGCGTGGCCTGTAGCGGGGTGACGGCAGATCTGGCCACCGGATCGAAGAAGAGGTTCCAGATAAGCGCCGCCGCCAGGCCGAAAAAGGTGATGACCAGGGGCAGATGGTGTGAGGCGAATTCCAGTAGCTGTTGCATCCGGTGATTTTGCCGGGTTGCGGTGAAAGGCGGCAATTATAACCGCTCGGCTGGCGAGGGATAGGTGCCGTTTGGAATCTTCTTCAGGAATGGGTGCAGAACACCTGCCGCATCATGCCGATGAGTTGCAGCGTGCGGGCGTCCGCCACCCGGTAGAAGACCCGGTTGGCCTCCTTGCGCGCATCCAGGATTCCCTTGTCGCGGAGGATCGCCAGATGCTGGGAAATGTTGCTCTGGGAGGAACCCACCTGGTTGACTATTTCATGCACGCTCACCTCGTTTTCCCCCAGGGTGCAAAGGATCTTGAGACGCAGGGGGTGGGACATGGCCTTCAGCGAGCGGGAGGCCCGTTCGATGTCCTTGTCGCTGCCCAGCAGCGACATGCCGGGTTGCAGGGGTTCCATTGTATCCATTGCGGTGTGGGCTTTTTTCGTCACTGGCGGTTCCTCGTCAGAATGGAGTGACACAATAAATGAGGATACATCAGAGATTCCATAGTCATTAATACAATAATACACTGTTTTACCGTGCAAGCC
The DNA here is from genome assembly GCA_027023915.1 of Sedimenticola sp. Taxonomy (GTDB): domain Bacteria; phylum Pseudomonadota; class Gammaproteobacteria; order Chromatiales; family Chromatiaceae; genus Thiolapillus. The sequence goes on along the minus strand of JALVUB010000226.1, from coordinate 2,764 downwards.
GAATGGAAAAACCCGGTGGGTGGAAGCGGGTTGTCTGATCCTTCCGCCACGGGGATCTGGTAAAATCGCTGTTCCTTTCAGTTCCGGAAGTTCTGATGCGTGCGCGGTCGGCTGCTTGCCGGTTCTCCAAGCTGTCGCATCGCTTCATGACTTGATGCCGGAGTGGATTCCAATGTTTTCCGGTGCGCGGCCGAGGCGGCGCCCGGCGGATTGTCACGCAACGACAAAGATAATCGATGAGCAAAGCGCCACGCCCCGTCGTCCTTATCATCCTCGACGGTTGGGGATACAGTGAAGATACCGAATACAATGCTATCGCCAACGCCCGCACGCCGGTGTGGGACCGTTTTTGGCGCGAGTGTCCCCACAACCTGCTGCACACTTCCGGCTCCGCAGTGGGGCTGCCAAGCGGCCAGATGGGCAATTCCGAGGTGGGGCACATCAACCTCGGCAGCGGGCGGGTGGTCTATCAGGAGTTCACCCGGGTGAGCCGTTCCATCCGCACAGGCTCTTTTTTCAACAATGCCACTCTCACCGGCGCGGTGGACATGGCGGTGGCGGACGGCAAGGCGGTGCATATCATGGGTTTGCTTTCGCCCGGAGGTGTTCACAGCCACGAGGATCATATTCACGCCATGGTTCGCCTGGCGGTCAAGCGTGGCGCCGAAAAGGTCTATGTGCATGCCTTTCTCGATGGCCGGGACATGCCGCCCAAGAGCGCGGGGCCATCTCTCGCGGCCATGGATAAGGTGTTCGCCGAGCTTGGGACTGGTCGCATCGCGGGCATCGTTGGGCGCTACTACGCCATGGACAGGGATCACCGCTGGAACCGGGTGAAGCAGGCCTACGACCTGATGGTGGATGCCCAGGCCGAGTATGAGGCGGAAACCGCCGAGGCCGGGCTGGAGATGGCCTACGAGCGGGGCGAGACCGATGAGTTCATCAAGCCTACCCGCATCGTGCCCATGGGGGAAGCGCCGGTGCGCATCGAGGACGGTGATGTGGTCATCAGCATGAACTACCGCTCCGACAGGGTGCGGCAGATCGTGCGAGCCTTCATCGAGCCGGAATTCGACTGTTTTGAGCGCGTCCGCTGGCCCAGGTTGGGGCAGTTTGTTGCCCTGACCGAATACCACAAGGACTGGGATATCCCAGTGGCCTTCCCGGCGGAGAAGCTGAAGAACGTGTTCGGCGAATACATCGCCAAGCTGGGGTTGCGCCAGTTGCGCTTGGCGGAAACCGAAAAATATGCCCACGTTACCTTCTTTTTCAACGGCGGGCGCGAAGAGCCCTTCGAGGCGGAAGACCGCATCTTGGTGCCCTCGCCAGACGTTCCCACCTATGACCACAAACCTGAAATGAGCGCCCCAGAAGTCACCGACCGGCTGGTGGAGGCCATCGAAGGAGGCAAATACGACGCCATCATCGTCAACTACGCCAATGGCGACATGGTGGGGCACACTGGCGTGTTTGAAGCGGCGGTGCAGGCGGTGGAAACACTGGACGAATGCCTGGGCCGGGTGGCGCGCTCGCTGCACAAAGTTGGTGGCGCCATGCTCATCACCGCCGATCACGGCAACTGTGAGAAGATGCGGGATGAAAAGACCGGTCAGCCCTACACAGCGCACACCACCAATCCGGTGCCCATCATCTACATGGGCCCGCGGTCGGCGAAGGTGCTCGATGGCGGTGCTTTGTGTGACGTGGCGCCTACTCTGTTGCAGATCATGGGGCTGAAGCAGCCCATGGAGATGACCGGTCGTCCGCTGCTGGAGTTCCTTGACGAAGAATAGCCTAATACTTGCCTGCTGCTGTCTTCTGCTCGTCCTGGGCAGGGGCGTGGCTGCCCGGGATTCGTCGGCTGACTCATCAAAAAACGCGGAGCGTCTGCGTCACGCCATCGAAGAACTGCGCCATCAGCAACAACGCCTGAAGGGGCAGCGCGGCCAGCTCGACCAGGCGTTGGCGGAGCTCGACCGCCGCATCGGCACCATCGCCCAACGTCTGCGCGAGCTGCAAACCGAAAGACGGGCGTTGGATCGCCGCCTTCGCCTGTTGAAAAAACAACAACAAAAGAAACGCCGTGAGGTGGCGGCCTTGCGCCGTGAACTGGCTGCCCTGGTGCGGGGCGCCTATTTGGCAGGCCGCGAGGAAAGGCTCAAATTGTTGCTCAATCAGGAAGATCCCGCCCGTATCTCCCGGGTGCTCGCCTATCACGATTACCTTTCCCGTACGCGGGCGGAAAAGCTCCGCGCGCTGCAGGACGGGCTGAAAGAACTGATCAGGCTTTCCAGCGAGCTGGAAGAAAAACAACGCCAACGGCGGCGGGTGGCGGAACAGCTCGATCAGGAAAGGCGCAGCCTGAGGGCGCAAAAAAAACAGCAAAAGCGTTTGCTGGCGAATATCGACAAACAGTTACGGCAGGGAGATCTCCGTCTCAAGCGGATGCAGGAAGACATGCGGCGGCTTGAGTCGGTAGTTCAGGAGAGCGCTCGTGCCCTACAGGCGCTGGGGGCGCCGGAACAGAAGCCCTTTCGTGTCCGCAGGGGACGGCTCCATTGGCCCCTGGCCGGTCGTATCGCGGTCCATTTCGGTGCGCATAAAATCGGTAGCTTGCGTTGGGAGGGGGTTATAATCAAAGCGCCCGAAGGGCGCGCGGTAAAAGCCGTTCATGGGGGACGGGTGGCCTATGCCGACTGGCTGAGGGGCTATGGTTTGCTTCTCATCATCGACCACGGCGACGGCTACATGACCCTCTATGGTC
>JALVUB010000225.1 GCA_027023915.1 Sedimenticola sp. | reverse complement strand
CGTGCTCTGATAAAGCCAAGGATGGCTTTTATCAGAGCCTCCCAAAGGAGAAAAGCGTTTTCCGGTTTTTCAGGTTCAGGCCGGCTGGGGTTGTTGCAGCAGCCCACGCAGCTTGTCGGCGGGCTGGGCGCCGATGAGCACCTGCTGGACCTGACCGCCGGCCACCAGCAGCAGGGTAGGGGTGGCGCGGATACCCATTTGCTGGGCCAGCGCCATGTCGCTGGTGACATCAAATTTCACTACCCGTCCGGTCTCTTCCTTCAGATCGTCGATCACCGGCAACATTCGCCGGCAGGGGCCGCATTTGGGGCTGAAACAGTAAACCAGAACCGGCCCCTTTTTGTCGTCCAGCTCGGGAATCTTCCTGCTTAGCAGCGTTGCGGAACGACCCACCGCGGCCTTGGCGGTGTGACCCATGTAGAAAAACCAGCCCAACAAGGCCGCGACAAAACCGATGGTGACGATGGCGGTGGCATCCATCTTTTTAACTCCTCCCCATTTTTTCTATCTTGAAGCATAGCGTTTTACGCCGCTTTTGCGCCAGCAGTCGTTTGGCGGTGTTTTCAGTAATCCTTTTCAGATGAGCGCCACAGCCGTCTTTGCAGTCGCTGGCGCCGAAGCGGGGGGTGGTAACCCTGCCCTTTACAGACTGGTTCCAGCGGCACTCACCAATACTGGAAGTAAAAACCGCCACCACCCTGGCGGACGGCGCCGACAGCAGATAGTCGATGTGCCAGCGCAACTTTTTGTTTTTTCTCAGATGGCGGCTCAGTCTTGCATTCAGGTTGCGGCGGGCGCTGCCTGTATAGAGATACCACCCCTGGTCGAAGCGGTGTCTGCCCAGGGCGCCGATCTCGATCGGCGCGGTTTTTTCTACATGAATGAGCAGTTGATAACTACAGTGACCGGCGGTTTCCGCTTTCTGGAAATGAGCTTTTGGGTACACCGGAAATAATATTAGACGGATGTCTGGTTTATTTATGGTTGCTGCAATAATTCAAGCAATGTGTTCTTCGAGACGGATGCCCAGGATTTCCAGCATGGCGCCGCCAAAAGCACCGCCCATGGCGCCGCCCAGCAGGCCCCAGGGGGTGGCGTCCAAAATCATCTGGTAACTGTTTTCTTGGTTGTAGAGTGGGATGGTCATGTAGCTTTCACCGATAAGCCAGAAGACGGCGGCCACCGCGGCGGCGACCACGCCGGAAACCAGAGGACCGCCCAGCCTTTCCGCCAGGCCCCGTTTGAAAGTGCCGGGCAGATACTGGATGGCCGCCACGTAGAAGAGCCCCACCAGGGAGACGGAAAGGGCGCTCAAGGCGGTGGTGGCGTGACCGATCTCGAGGGCCCTGGCCAGTACGAAGAGGATGGGACCGCTCGCCAACCCGGCGGCCAGCCCCGCCACCGCTTGCGCCAGAGGCTGGGATTCGTGGATCTCCCTGCGGGTAAAAAAGGTGCCGGCCACCAGCCCGACGATGAAAGAGAGTGTCAGCAGCAAGAGCGGGTGATGACCGTTGGAGAAAACCAGTTGGTAGGAGATGGCGGTGAGAATGCCACTGAGTGTCCCGCCCAGGGCCACCAACATGCTGCCGAAGAAGGCGGCAATGACCATTCCCGAAACAAATGGGGCCACCAGGAACGGCCCCCAGGCATCGACGCCGTCCCACATCGCCATGTAACCGAACAGCCCGGTGAAAAAACCGCCGTACAGCGCGCCGGAAAAGGCCCAGGTGATGGACTTTCCGAGGATTCTCGATAATTTGTTCAGGGGGGACATGGGCTTTCCCGCTTGGTTGCAGCAAGGCGTGGAATCTGGCCTCAATCTTCGGTCAATTCAGGCTGTTTGGGAAGAGCAGCGTGGGGGTAAATGGTAGAATCCGGTCGGGTCACGGCCCAGGTGGCGAAATTGGTAGACGCAAGGGACTTAAAATCCCTCGAGGGCGACCTCATGCGGGTTCAAATCCCGCCCTGGGCACCATTTTGATACACAGTTGTCGCCAACAGCTTCTCTTATCCCAGCCATCCCTGATTGTTGAGTTCCCTCGCCCGCCGGGCGGCGTGACGGATTTCGCTGAAAGGGGAGTTGGCTGCCTGCCTGATGAAGGCGGAGCGCAGTTTGCGGTCGTGCAGCAGATGGCCAAAGTTCACCCAGCCGGCGGCGTTTTTCAACCTCCACAGAACGGAGATGAGTTCGTCCTTTTCCTGCTGGTTGTCCAAGCTCTGGATCATTGTCGGTTTGTCGCTGCACATCTCTCCTTTCAACTTCCTTGTCGGCCGGTGTGGGCGAAGCCTAAGACGAATTTTTATGAGCGCCCAAGGAAGTTGGAACGGATGCGCGCCGCGATTTCCTCGATGGAGATGGCGGTGGTGTCGATCACCGGGACGCGGTGGCGGCGGAAAAGGGCTTCTGCTTGCCGTACTTCCCAGCGGCACTGCTCCAGTGAGGCATAACGTCCCGACCCGCGCCGCTGGGCGCGGATGCGCTGGAGCTGGGCCGGTTCCAGGGTGAGCCCCACCAGCTTGTGGCGGTGGGGGGCCAGCACGGCGGGCAGGGTGTCTCTTTCCAGGTCTTCTTCCACAAGCGGATAGTTGGCCGCCTTGAGGCCGTAGTGGAGGGCCAGATAGAGGGAGGTGGGAGTCTTGCCGCTGCGCGACACCCCCACCAGGATGACGTCGGCGGCCCCGTAGTTGCGGGTCACCGCGCCGTCGTCGTGGACCATGCTGTAGTCCAGGGCGCGGATGCGCTCGTGATAGAGGCCGTGGTCGGCGATGCCGTGGAGCCGGCCGGCAACCGGCTCCGCCTGCCTGCCCAGCAGTTGCTCCAGGCGCGGGGTGTAGTCCCGGAAGAAATCGAACAGCCCCTCACCGGACGCTTGGGCGATGCGCTCGCGCGCCCGGGGGTCCACCAGGGAGCTGAAGACCAGGGGCGCCCTTTCCTTTTCGATTTCCGCCGCCACCGCCTCCACCTTCTCGTGGTTGTCGAGGAAGGGGCGGTGGATGACTTCGTGCGCCTCCCCGGGAAACTGCGCCAGCAGCGCCCGCGCCATGGCGTCGGCGGTGAGACCGGTGTGGTCGGAGAGGACGAAGACCTTCCGCTTCATCGCCCCGCCAGGCGAAGCCAGGTCTTGACCACGGTGTCGGGGTTGAGGGAGATGCTTTCGATGCCCTGTTCGAGGAGCCAGGCGGCGAGGTCGGGGTGGTCCGACGGCCCCTGTCCGCAGATGCCCACGTACTTGCGGTGGCGGCGGGCGGCCTCGATGGCCAGGGCGAGCAGCCTTTTCACCGCAGGGTTGCGCTCGTCGAAGCGGTCGGCCACCAGGGCCGAGTCGCGGTCCAGCCCCAGGGTGAGCTGGGTGAGGTCGTTGGAGCCGATGGAGAAACCGTCGAAGTGTTCCAGGAAGTCGTCCGCCAGCAGGGCGTTGGAGGGGATCTCGCACATCATGATGACACGCAACCCGTTTTCACCCCGCTTCAGGCCGTTTTCCGCCAGCAGTTCCACCACCTCGCGCGCCTCGTCCAGGGTGCGCACGAAGGGGATCATCACCTCCACGTTGGTGAGGCCCATGCGGTCGCGCACGAACTTCAACGCCTCGCACTCCAGCTCGAAGCAGGGACGGAAGGCGTCGGAGATGTAGCGGGAGGCGCCGCGGAAGCCGATCATGGGGTTCTCCTCTCGGGGCTCGTAGCGGTCGCCGCCGAGCAGGTTGGCGTATTCGTTGGACTTGAAGTCGGAGAGGCGCACGATCACCGGTTTCGGATGGAAGGCGGCGGCCAGGGTGGCGATACCTTCGGCCAGCTTTTGCACGTAGAAGGCGCGGGGGCTGTCATAGCCGGCAACGCGCTCTTCGATCTGCTGTTGCAGGGACGCGGGTAGTTGTTCGAATTCCAGCAGCGCCCTGGGGTGGACGCCGATGGTGTTGTTGATGATGAACTCCAGCCGCGCCAGTCCCACGCCGTCATTGGGAAGCTGGGCGAAGGTGAAGGCCCGCTCCGGCGAGGCCACGTTCATCATGATTTTCACCGGCAGCTTCGGCATCTCGCCCGCGTCGGTGGTCAGCACCTCATAGCGCAACCTGCCCTCATAGACCACCCCTTCGTCGCCCTCGGCGCAGGAGACGGTGACCGGCGTGCCGTCGGCGATCCGTTCGGTGGCGTCGCCACAGCCCACCACGGCGGGAATGCCCATCTCGCGGGCGATGATGGCGGCATGGCAGGTGCGGCCGCCACGGTTGGTGACGATGGCCGAGGCGCGCTTCATGATGGGTTCCCAGTCGGGATCGGTCATGTCGGTGACCAGCACGTCCCCTTCCCGCACCAGCGCCATGCGGGAGGCGTCGGCCACCACCCGCGCGGTGCCGCTGCCGATGCGCTGGCCGATGGCGCGGCCGCGGCAGAGCACCGGTCCCCGCTCTTCCAGGCGGTACTCCTCCAGCCCCGAGCGCGGGCGGCTCTGCACCGTCTCGGGGCGGGCCTGGAGGATGTAGAGCCGTCCATCCTCGCCGTCCAGCCCCCATTCGATGTCCATGGGGCGGCCATAGTGGGTCTCGATGGCGATGGCGTGGCGGGCCAGCTCTTCCACCTGGTTGTCGGTCAGGGAAAAGCGGCTTCGCAAAGCTTGTGGAACCTCTTCCGTGCGGGTGCCGCCCGAAGGGGCATAGACCATGCGGATCATCTTGCTGCCGAGGGCGCGGCGCAAAATGGCGGGACGGCCGGCGTCGAGCGTCGGCTTGTGGACATAGAACTCGTCGGGGTTCACCGCCCCCTGCACCACGGTTTCGCCCAGGCCGTAGGCGGCGGTGATGAAGACCACCTCGCGGAAGCCCGATTCGGTGTCGAGGGTGAACATGACCCCCGATGAGCCCATATCGGAGCGCACCATGCGCTGGATGCCGGCGGAGAGGGCCACCGAGTGGTGATCGAAGCCCTGGTGGACGCGGTAGGCAATGGCGCGGTCGTTGTAGAGCGAGGCGAAGACCAGCCGCAAGTGGCGCAGCAGTTCGTCGATGCCGCGGACGTTGAGATAGGTCTCCTGCTGGCCGGCGAAGGAGGCGTCGGGCAGATCCTCGGCGGTGGCCGAGGAGCGCACTGCCACCACCGGCTCGCCCATTTCGGCATAGGCCGCCCGCACCGCCTCTTCAAGCTCGGGGGTGAGAGGCGCCGCCTCTATCCATCCGCGGATGGTGCGCCCGGCCTCGGCCAGGGCGGTCACGTCCGCCACGTCGAGCTGCTCCAGCAGGGGGCGGATGCGGGCGTCCAGGCCGTTGGCCTCCAGGAAACGGCGGAAAGCGCCGGCGGTGGTGGCAAAGCCGTCGGGCACCCGTACCCCGGCGGCGGAGAGCTTGGAGATCATCTCGCCCAGGGAGGCGTTCTTGCCGCCCACGAGGGG
>JALVUB010000224.1 GCA_027023915.1 Sedimenticola sp. | reverse complement strand
CTCTTCGGCGAGAAGTACGAGGAGCAGGTGCGGGTGCTGCGCATGGGTGACTTCTCCATCGAGCTGTGCGGCGGCACCCACGTGCGGGCCACCGGCGACATCGGCCTGTTCAAGATCGTCAGCGAGGGGGGCATCGCCTCCGGGGTGCGCCGCATCGAGGCGGTCACCGGCGCCCGCGCCGTGGAGCGGGTGCGGCAGATGGAAGATACCCTCCTCGACATCGCCGGCCTGCTCAAGAGCGGCGCCGACGAGGTGGAAGAGAAGGTGAAAGCCCTGGTGGAGAAAAACCGTGGCCTGGAGAAGGAACTGGAGCGGCTCAAGGCCAAGCTCGCTTCCGCGGCCGGTTCTGACCTGGCCGGCCAGGCGGTGGCGGTGGGCCCGGCCAGGGTGCTGGTGGCCACCCTGGAAGGGGCGGACGTGAAGACCCTGCGCGACACCCTGGACCAGCTCAAGAACAAGCTGGGCAGCGCGGTGATCGTGCTGGCGGCGGTGAACCAGGGCAAGGTGAACCTGGTGGCCGGGGTGACCAAGGATCTCACCGGCCAGGTGAAGGCGGGCGACCTGGTGAAGATGGTGGCCGGGCAGGTGGGGGGAAGAGGCGGCGGACGCCCCGACATGGCCCAGGCCGGCGGCAGCCAGCCCGAAAACCTGCCCCAGGCACTTGCCTCGGTGGAGCCCTGGGTGCGGGAAAGACTGGGTTGAGGGAACGCATTCGCAGAAACGAGCACCGCCCGGTTCGAGGGTCTGGAAGGGCGCTGGCGGGGACGCCGTGAATACATCCGTGTAGGCTCGGCCTCGGCATCCCTGCCTCGGACGCCCCGCCATCCCCCTTCCAGACCCTCGAACCGGGCTCCGTTGCCGTACCCATGGGTGGGTAGGTCGGGCTTCAGCCCGACACGTCCAGCCGCTATAATCCCCACTTGGCCCGGCTCTGCCGGGCTGTTTCATTAGGCAATCCAAGCTCAATTCAATGGCACTCATCGTTCAGAAATACGGCGGCACCTCGGTGGGCAGCGTGGAGCGCATCCTGGCCGTGGCCGAGAAGGTGAAGTCCTGGCACGACCGCGGCAACCAGGTGGTGGTGGTGGTCTCGGCCATGTCGGGCGAGACCAACCGGCTCATCGAACTGGCCAGGGAGATCAATCCCGACCCCAGCCCGCGCGAGATGGACGTGCTGCTCTCCACCGGCGAGCAGGTCACCATCGCCCTGCTGGCCATGGCCCTGCACCGGCTGGGGGTGGACGCCCGCTCCTACACCGGCGGCCAGGTTCATATCCGCACCGACAGCGCCCACAGCAAGGCGCGCATCATGGAGATTGACGGCACCCGGGTGCGCGCCGACCTCGAGGCCGGTCGCGTGGTGGTGGTGGCCGGCTTCCAGGGGGTGGACGAGAACGGTGCCATCACCACCCTGGGGCGGGGTGGCTCCGACACCACTGCGGTGGCCATGGCGGCGGCGCTGAAGGCCGACGAGTGCCAGATCTACACCGATGTGGACGGCGTCTACACCACCGACCCCCGCGTGGAGCCCAAGGCCCGCCGGCTGGCGCGCATCACCTTCGAGGAGATGCTGGAGATGGCCAGCTCGGGCTCCAAGGTATTGCAGATCCGCTCGGTGGAGTTCGCCGGCAAGTACAACGTGCCCCTGCGCGTGCTCTCCAGCTTCGAGGAGGGGGAGGGGACGCTCATCACCCTGGACGAGGACGACGACGTGGAACAGGCAAAGATCTCAGGCATCGCATTCAGCCGTGACGAGGCCAAGCTCACCATCCGGGGCGTGCCCGACCACCCGGGGGTGGCCTACCAGATCCTCGGCCCTATCGGCGAGGCCAACATCGAGGTGGACATGATCGTCCAGAACATCGGCAAGGACGACACCACCGATTTCACATTCACCGTTCACCGCAACGATCTGCCCCGGGCGGAAGAGATTCTGCGCAACATTGCCGGTAAGCTGGGCGCGCGTGAAGTGGAGACCGACGGCGAGATCGCCAAGATCGCGTTGGTGGGCGTGGGCATGCGTTCCCATGCCGGCATCGCCAGTGCCATGTTCAAGGCGCTGGCTGAAAAGAACATCAACATCCAGATGATCTCCACCTCGGAGATCAAGATTTCCGTCATCGTGGAAGAGATTTATCTGGAGTTGGCGGTCAGGACGCTTCACGAGGCTTTCGGCCTAGATAAAGATCGTTAATAAAACCTATAGGTTTCCCGAGCATGTTATTCAACAAGGCTATTGAATAGTAAGTTTGTGGTATCTATACTTCGCCCGACCTTAAGGCTTGGTCTGTGATGGAGTCGTGCTTACTTGGAAGTAAGAATGGCTCATAATAGGGAAACCGATAAGGAGGATAATTACTCATGTTGATATTGACTCGGAGGGTAGGCGAAACCTTGATGATTGGCGATGACGTGACTGTCACCGTGCTTGGCGTCAAGGGCAACCAGGTTCGCATTGGGGTCAACGCGCCTCGGGATATTTCAGTGCATCGGGAAGAGATCTACGAGCGCATAAAGGCCGAGCAGCTTCAGGAAGCCGCCGGCGAGCAAGAAGATTCCTGACACTGGCAAAATCGACCGGGGGCGGCTAGAATCAGCGCCCCCGGTTTTGTTTGTCCGGGAAAAACCTTTTTCGGAGAGCTGGCCGAGTGGCTGAAGGCGCACCCCTGCTAAGGGTGTATGGGTTAACGCCCATCGAGGGTTCGAATCCCTCGCTCTCCGCCATCTGAATCTCTTTACCCGATTGGCCAGTCGAAGCTGACGAGGCATGCGGGATTCGAACCCTCGATCAACGTCCCCGCCACGCCACTGTTTCCCGGTTTTTTTGTTTGTTCCAGTGATTTGAACGACAATCTCTTCTGGAGAGTTTGTCTGCTGGTGGAATATGGAATCCGGTATCGAACAGCGGTTTCGTGGCTACCTTCCCGTGGTGGTGGATGTGGAGACGGCGGGCTTTGACGCCCGCAGCGACGCTCTGCTGGAAATCGCCGCGGTGGTGGTGGAGATGGACGGGCAGGGAAGGCTCCATCCCACCGAGCCGGTGAGCTGTCATGTGCAACCTTTCGAAGGGGCCAACCTCGACCCCAAGGCGCTTGAGTTCAACGGCATCGACCCCTGGCACCCGTTTCGGCAGGCGCTGCCGGAACGGGAGGCGTTGCAGACCATCTTCAAGCCGGTGCGTCAGGCAGTGAAGCGCGCCGGCTGCAAGCGCGCCATTCTGGTGGGGCATAACGCCTTTTTCGATCTGGGTTTCATCAATGCGGCGGTGGAACGCGCCAAGCTCAAGCGCAATCCCTTTCATCCTTTCAGCACATTCGACACCGTGAGCCTGGCGGGGTTGGCCTATGGGCAGACAGTGCTGGCGCGGGCGGTGGAGGCGGCGGGTATCGAGTGGGATGGCAAGGCGGCCCATAGCGCGCTCTATGACGCGGTGAAGACCGCCGAGCTGTTCTGCGCCATCGTCAACCGCTGGCAGGGGCTGGTAGAGCTGGAAGAAAGCGCCGGGGCGGAGCCAGGCTGCTGATGGTTAGGGAAGGTATGAAAAATTCAGGCCTTCCTCCGGCACATGGATGTGCCGGCAAAATCAATGGCCCCGAGCCATTGATTTTGGAGCAAGCCGCAAACCGCGTTTGCGGCGCGGCGAGCGCTGATAAAGCCATGGAAGGCTTTTATCAGAGCTTCCTTAGAGTCACGGCCCCCGGCCACGCCGGGGGCTGATCTCTTTCATTCGTCGCCGAAGATTCCCAGAATCTGCAACAAGCTGATGAAGAGGTTGAAGATGGAGAGATAGAGGCCGTAGGTGGCGGCGATGTAATTGGTTTCGCCGCCGTGAACCATCTGGCTGGTCTGGAACAGGATGAACCCGCTCATCAGCAGGATGAAGCCAGCCGCGATGGCCAGTTGCAGTGCCGGAATCTGCAGAAAGATGTTGGCCAGCACCGCCACCAGCATCACCATCATGCCGGCGAAGATGAAGCCGCCCATGAAGCTGAAGTCACGCCGGCTGCTCAAGGCGTAGGCCGACAAGCCAAGAAAGATCACGCCGGTGCCGCCCAGCGCCAGGGCCACCGTCTGCGGGCCGTTGGGTAGTTTCAGATAGAGCTGGATCACTGGGCCGAGGCCAAATCCCATGAGACCGGTGATGAGGAAGATGACGCCGATGCCGGCGGCGGACTCCTGGGTGCGGGGCAGCACGAACATGCCCAGCACCATGGCGACGATGAGAGAGATGGTGTAGGCACTCAACGGCATGGCCAGCGCCATGGACAAGACGGCGGTCAAACCGCTGAAGAGCAGGGTCGCCGACAGCAGCAGGTAGGTGTTCTTGATGACCTTGTTGGTGGCGAATGCGCGACTTGAGTCACGCACCAGAGTTTGTTGGTTCATTAAAGTCTCCTCGTTCTGACCATTGTGATGAACTCTATTGTAGGACAACCGCCTTTTTGCCGGGTTCCTTTTCCTTCCTCACCATGGCTGCGGTTTATGGCCGGTGGCGCGGAGGTTAGAATGGCGCCATTGATTAAAAGGCGGAACGCCCCAACGTATCCGTTGGCAAGATCCTATTTCAAGATAACCGGAGTGAGACAACCATGGATCCCCTTGAAAGAATCAAAGAGCAGGTCGAGAACAATCCGATTCTCATCTACATGAAAGGCACGCCGCAATTTCCCCAGTGCGGTTTCTCGTCCCGGGCGGCGGCGGCATTGCAGCAGTGCGGCGAGAAGTTCGCCTATGTGAACGTGCTGGCCGATCCCGAGATCTTCGAGAATCTGCCAAAGTTCGCCGACTGGCCCACCTTCCCCCAGATCTACATCGACGGCGAGCTCATCGGCGGCTGCGACATCACCCTGGAACTGTTTGAAAAGGGTGAGTTGCAGAAGATGGTGAAGGAAGCCGCCAAAAAGTGGCCCGCCGAGGAAAAAGAGAGCGAGGGCTGAAGCCGGGCAGCCGGCGGTCGGTCCAGGCCGTGGTGGAGAACGGCTGAATGGAACTTGCGCTCAAGATCGCCAGCGCGGTGCTGGTGGTGATGATGCTGGTCTATCTCTACCCCGCGGCCAAACACTGGACGACCAATGGTCCCAAGGCGAAAGCGGGCGACTGGCGGTCGGCCTTGATCCCTCTAGCGCTGGTGGCGGGTTTTGTGTTGCTTCTGATCGCCCTGGTCAGACAGTGACCTGTTACTTTTCGGCGGCAATCACTTCCAGGCCACCCATCCAGGGCTTGAGCACCTCCGGCACCCGGATGCTGCCGTCGGCCTGTTGGTAATTCTCCATCACCGCCACCAGGGTGCGTCCCACCGCCAGGCCCGAGCCGTTGAGGGTGTGTAAAAGCTCCGGCTTGCCGGTCTCTGGATTGCGCCAGCGCGCCTTCAGCCGCCGCGCCTGGAAATCGACGAAGTTGGAGCAGGAGGAGATCTCGCGGTAGCGCCCCTGCCCCGGCAGCCACACTTCCAGGTCGTAGGTCTTGGTGGCGGAGAAGCCGAGATCGCCGGTGCAGAGGGTCACCACCCGGTAGGGCAGCTCCAGCAGTTGCAACACCTTCTCGGCATGGCCGGTGAGGGTTTCCAATGCCTCGAAAGACTCTTCCGGTCGCACCGCCTGCACCAGCTCCACTTTGTCGAACTGGTGCTGGCGGATCATGCCGCGCGTGTCCTTGCCGTAGGCGCCAGCCTCGGAACGGAAGCAGGGGGTGTGGGCCACCACCTTGAATGGCAGCGAGTCGACCGGCAGGATCTGGTCGCGCAGCAGGTTGGTGAGGGGCACCTCGGCGGTGGGGATCAGATACCAGGGGCGCTCCTCCTTCAGCCGGAAGAGATCCTCGTGAAATTTCGGCAGTTGGCCGGTGCCGTAGAGGGAGTCGTCGTTGACGATGTAGGGCACATAGCTCTCGCGGTAGCCGTGCTCGCTGGTGTGCAGGTCGAGCATGAACTGGGTCAGCGCGCGGTGCAGGCGGGCGATGGGGCCATGCATCACCACGAAGCGCGAACCGGTGAGACGGGCCGCCGCCTCGAAATCGAGCCCGCCCAGGGCCTCGCCCAGGTCCACGTGATCCTTCGGCTCGAAATCGAATTCGGGAATCCCGCCCCAGCGCCGCTCCTCCCGGTTGTCCGCCTCGTCCTTTCCATCAGGAACCGTCTCGTGGGGCAGGTTGGGCAGGTGGAGCTGGAACTGGCGCAGCTCCTCCTGCACCACCCGCAGCGCCTCCTCCTCGGCCTTGAGCTCGTCCCCCAGGCTGGCCACCTCATCCAGCAGCGGCTGGATGTCCTCCCCCGCCGCCTTGGCCTTGCCGATGGCTTTGGATCTGGTGTTGCGCAGGTTCTGCAGCTCCTGCACCCTGGTCTGGAGCGACTTGCGGCGGCTTTCCAGTGCCGTCAGCTCTTCCAGGTTCAATTCGAAACCGCGACGGGCCAGGGCGGCCGCCACCTTCTCGGGTTCGCTGCGCAGCAGCTTGGGATCTAGCATCTGGTTCTCCGGAACGATATCGCAGGTCGGACTTCAGTCCGACATGTGTCTGGCCAGGTGTCGGGCTGAAGCCCGACCTGCGGACAGGTCTCAGTCATCCAGGTTCGTGCGTGCCTGCCAGTAGACGAGGTGACCGGGATCGATCTTGTTTCGCAGGTGCTCCACCACCGACGCCACCTTCTCCGGCCGGTCGAAGAACTCGATCACCACCGGCATGTCCAGCGACAGGTCCACCAGGGAAGCGGTGTGCATCTTACCCGAGCGACCGAAGCCCGCAACCCCGCGGAAGGCGGTGACGCCGGCCACCTTCTCCACGTCGTGCAGGTAGCTGAGGGTCTCCTTCATCTTGTGTTCGCCCTCGGTGCAGTAGATGCGCACCATGGTCACTTCGTCGGTCATAGCTGCCTCCCCAGGATAACGCCGGCCCAGGCGGCCAGCACGCAGGCGATGACGCTCACCCCCACGTTGAGCAGCGCCTTGCCGATCTCCGCCTGCTCGATGAGGTTGAAGGTCTCGATGGAAAAAGTGGAAAAGGTGGTAAAGGCGCCGAGAAAGCCCACCAGCAGCAGGGCGCGCACTTCCGGGCCGGTGGTGAGCCGTTCCAGCAACAGAATGTAGAGCAGCCCCATCGCCAGGGAACCGAGCACGTTGACCGAGAGGGTTCCCCAGGGAAAGCCGCGCCCCAGCCAGCCGTAGACGGCGGTGGAGACCCAGAACCGCAACAACGCACCCAGCGCGCCCCCAGCGGCGATGGCCAATGCCTGCATCTGTCCTTCCCTTTGAAAAAAGCTGATTTTACCGCGAATCCTTATTCCCCGCCGCCTTGTCCAGCTCCCGCAGATGCGCCAGCTTCTCCCGGATGCGGATCTCCAGGCCGCGGTCCACCGGGTGGTAGTAGCGGCGCCCGGCAAGCTCGTCGGGGAAGTAGTTCTCCCCCGCCGCGTACCCCTCCGGCTCGTCGTGGGCGTAGCGGTAGCGTTTGCCGTAGCCCAGCTCCTTCATCAGCTTCGTGGGCGCGTTGCGCAGGTGCAGCGGCACCTCCAGGGTGCCGGTCTCGCGCGCCTCCTTCATGGCCGCCTTGAAGGCCATATAGACCGCGTTGCTCTTGGCGGCGCAGGCGAGATAGACCACCGTCTGGGCGATGGCCAGTTCCCCTTCCGGGCTGCCCAGCCGCTCCTGCGCCTCCCAGGCGTCCAGGGCCAGGCGCAGGGCGCGCGGGTCGGCGTTGCCGATGTCCTCCGAGGCCATGCGCACCACGCGGCGCGCGATGTAGAGCGGGTCGCAGCCGCCGTCGAGCATGCGGCAGAGCCAGTAGAGGGCGGCATCGGGGTCGGAGCCGCGCACCGACTTGTGCAGCGCCGAGATCTGGTCGTAAAAGTACTCGCCCCCCTTGTCGAAGCGGCGCACCTGCCCGCTGCACACCTCCAGCACCACCTGGTGGGAGATGCGCCCTTCTTCCGCCAGGCCGGCGGCGTTCTCCAGCAGGTTGAGGGCGCGGCGGGCGTCGCCGTCGGCGGCGCGGGCCATGAGCCGCAGGTCCGCCTCGTCGATCTCCAGCCCCTCGTTCCCCAACCCCCGCTCGCGGTCCGCCAGGGCGTTGTGCAACACCGCCAGCAGCTCATCCTCGGTGAGCGCCTTGAGCACATAGACCCGGGCGCGGGAGAGGAGCGCGTTGTTGAGCTCGAAGGAGGGGTTCTCGGTGGTGGCGCCCACGAAGAGGAAGGTGCCGTCCTCCACGTGGGGCAGGAAGGCGTCCTGCTGCGCCTTGTTGAAGCGGTGGACCTCGTCGATGAAGAGCAGGGTGCCGCGCCCGGCGGCGCGGTTGGCGCGCGCCCGCTCCACCGCCGCGCGGATCTCCTTCACCCCGGAGAGCACCGCCGAGAGGGCGAGAAAATCGTGGCCCGAGTGGCTCGCCAGCAGCCGCGCCAGGGTGGTCTTGCCGGTGCCGGGCGGGCCCCAGAAGATCATGGAGTGGAGCCGGCCGCTGTCGATGGCGCGCCGCAGGGGCTTGCCCTCGCCCAGGATGTGGGACTGCCCCTGGTACTGGTCCAGGGTGCGGGGGCGCATCCGGTCGGCCAGGGGACGGTCGCTCAGGGCGGCGTCGGCAAAGAGGTCACTGGTCGAGGATGTCATAGCCGGGCGGCGGCTGAAAACGGAAGAGCTTCTCCGGCAGCGGAATGTTGCGTTGGATGTGGCTGAAGCGGAAGCTGGTCACCTGGCCCAGGTGGTCGGCCATCTCCAGCCGCGTCAGGTTGCCTTTTTCCATGGCAACCAGAACCTGTTGGACCTGGCTGTTGTCATCCTTGGGAGTCAGCTTGATCCAGCTTATGCCGTCCCGTTTGCCCAGCTCCTCGATGGTGAAATCCCGTTCAAGCGGGTGTCCGCCGATCAGCAGGCCGGCGGGCGTGCCTTTCAGAGCCGCTTTCTGGGATCGTTGACTCACCTGTTCGAGATCTGGTTCCACCAGCCAGATAGTGTGGCCGTCGGCAAGGATGTATCGCCCGTCGTCGTTTTTATACTGCCAGCGAAAACGTCCCGGGCGCCACAGATAGAGGGTGCCGCGGGCGTTGGTTACCTCGTTGGTTGATGTGTCCACCACCTGCTGCACGAAATCGGCCTGCAGGGTTCTCAGGCCGGAGAGAAATCGGTCCAGCTCGGCGCGGGCTTGCCCGGCTATGACGGTGGACCAGGCGAGCAACGGTAGAAGTAGCAATAAAATACGCATAATCAATTGGTTAATGGATAAGTCCATTCCGTTTAACTGTCTTGGAAAATGAGACCGCAAGCGCCATCGCAGGGTTCCATGATCGGCGAGAGTTCCAATTGTCCCACAGGAAGTGTGTTCACCGCCATCTCCGTAGAGTCTGGCCGGGGGGCAACTTGTGGAAAAGGGAATCGGAATATCGGATAATGATCCGCCATGCCGAGAATGGGGTTCATTTTCGGATGAATGTCGTCCGGGTTCGGCATGTGTTGCATAAGATATTGTTTTAACTGGCATTTGTTTGGAGGAATTGATGGCTGAGCTGTTTTCTGCGGAGTGGATGACTTCTTTCGCCGAAAAATGGAACGAAGAGCCGGAACTCACCGGCCCCCTGGGTGAAATCGGCTTTGACAGCACCATTGGCTATGGTTTTCCCGACGAGGATCAACCGCGTGGCGTTTTGGTGGTGGAAAATGGCAAGGCAGTTTCGGGTGGTGCATACGAGGGACAGGATCTCAACTGGGACATCCGCGCTTCCCAGGAGCAGTGGCAGAAATGGATGGCCAAACCGCCGGGAATGATGAGCCTGGGCACTGCTTTTGCCTCCGGCAAGATGAAATTCAAGGCGGGTGACTACGCCGCCATGCTCAAGGAACCAAAAATGGCCAAACCATTCATCAAGAGTTTCTCGGTAATGGCGAAGGCCTGACGCCGCCCCCAGGTTGTTGTGCAGGTGAATTGATTACATGAATTGCAAGCGAATATTGGGTGGCTGTCTGGCCGGCCTGCTGGCCCTGAGCGCCTGGAACCTGCCGGCCCAGCCGGCGGGCAAGCCCGAAATCTTCACGGTCCAGGCCTCCAACCGGCAGCCGACGGTGGCCGTGAGCGGCACCGTGATCCCCTACAAGCAGGTGACACTGGCGGCCCAGTTGCCGGGAAGGATCAAGTACCTGGCCGGTATCGAGGGAGACTATTTCAAGGAAGGCACTTTACTGGTGGCCATCGATGACTCGGAACTGGTTGCGAAGCGGTCGGCGCTCTATGCCCAGCTCGCCACCGCCGAGGCGGAGTTGCGCAACGCAAGCGTGCAGTATTCCCGCGAGCTCTGGTCTCCACAGTCCAAGGCGGCGCCGGGCGGGATGGGCA
Organism: Sedimenticola sp.; assembly: GCA_027023915.1. GTDB lineage: Bacteria > Pseudomonadota > Gammaproteobacteria > Chromatiales > Chromatiaceae > Thiolapillus. Next base: position 14,593 of record JALVUB010000224.1, on the reverse strand, counting down.
TACCCAATCTGTTCGATCAGATGTTCACCCGGCCAGCCGAGGAGTTCATGGATATCCGCGATCAGGACGCCGAACGTAGCGCCGATCTCTTCTCCGCCAGTACCCGCATTGAGCGGGCTCGCAACTCCATCATGCGCATCCGCGCCGAGATTCAGGCGCTGGAGGCCAAGATTCGTGACGCCAAGTCGGTGGCACCCTTCGACGGGGTCATCATCAAAAAGCTGGTGGAGGTTGGCGATACGGTGCAGCCGGGCCAGCCGCTGCTGAAGTTTGCCGATGTCACCTGGTTGCAGGTGGAGGTGGACGTGCCGGCGCGTCTGGTCACCGGTCTGCAGGAGATGATGGTGCTGAAAAAGGCGGCCATCTTTGACGACTATCCCGAGCCGGTGGATGTCCGCGTGGCGCAGATCTATCCCATGGCCGATGCGCGCCGCCATACCATCAAGGTGAAGTTCGATATTCCCCAGGGAATCTCCCAGCCCGGGATGTATGCCAAGATCCTTATCCCGGACACCAGCCAGGCGGTGGCCAGCGGCAGCCTGCCGGTGATTCCGGAGACGGCGATCCGTTACCGGGGCAGCCTGCCGGTGGTCTATGTGCTCAACGACAAGGGAGAGCCCGAGCTGCGTCTGATTCGTGAAGGGCGCAAGCTGGGCAATGGCATGGTCACCGTCCTTTCCGGGCTGGCGCCGGGCGACCGTGTCTATGCCAACCCACCACCCGGGTTGATGAACAGCGCCAAAGAGTAGGCCGAAAGGCAAAGCATCCGGGTTGCGGCGGCTGTCGCGGCCCTCACTGATTGCGGACGGTTACCCAACAGAGATGAACCATCTCGACGACAAGCAGCCGGAAAACGGATCGGAAGGCGCCCAGCCCAGCCTGGGGATTGCCGGGCGCACCGCGCGCTTCTTCATCAATTCGCCGCTCTCTCCGCTCTTCTACATCACCATGTTCCTGCTGGGGCTGGCGGCGCTCTTCATGACGCCACGTCAGGAAGATCCCCAGATTTCGGTGCCCCTCATTGACCTGTTCGTGCAGTATCCGGGCACGCCTGCGGAGCAGGTCTCTTCCCTGGCGATTCAGCCGCTGGAACGGATGATGTGGGAGATCGAGGGGGTCAAGCACGTCTATTCCGCCGCCGATCGCGGCAAGGGGATGGTGACCGTCCAGTTCAAGGTGGGCGAGGAGATGGAGCCTTCCCTGGTGAAGGTGAACGAACAGCTTGCCTCCAACATGGACAAGATCCCGCCAGGCGTGTCGCCGCCGCTGGTGCAGGCCAAGGGGATCGACGATGTGCCGGTGGTGACCCTTACCCTGTGGTCCGATGCCGACTATAACGGCGACGGTGTTCCCGACATCGACGACAGCCAGTTGCGCCGGCTGGCGTTGTCGGTGTTGCAGAACCTCAAGGAGATTCCGGAAACGGGCAAAAGCTTCGTGGTGGGCGGCCGCGCCGAGCAGGTGACCGTGGAGGTGTTGCCCGAGCGGCTGGCGGGTTACGGCATCAGTCTCGGGCAGGTGGCCCAGGCCATCCAGGCGGCCAACTCTGAACAGCAGGTGGGTAACCTGGAGAGCGGCGGTTCCCATTTTACCGTTATCACCGGGCGTTTTCTGCAGACGGCGGACGACATCGCCGGCCTCAAGGTGGGCAGTCACAATGGCGTGCCGGTCTATGTGCGTGACGTGGCCAAGGTGCGCCAGGGGCCGGAAGATGCAAAACATCTGGTGAGCTATTCAACCGGCGCCGCCGTCGAGGCAGAGGGCAGGAAGCCGGCGGTGAGCGTGCCTGCGGTGACCATCGCCATCGCCAAGAAGAAAGGCACCAATGGCGTGGTGGTGGCCGAGAAAGTGCTGGAGCGGGTCAAACACCTGAAGGGACGGTTGATTCCTGACAATGTTCATGTGAGCGTCACCCGTAACTACGGAGAGACGGCGCAGGAGAAGGTCAACGAGCTGATTCTCAAGCTGTTCGTGGCCACCTTCACTGTCTTTTTGCTGGTGTGGTTTGCTTTCCGCGCCCTGAAGCCGGCCTTCGTGGTGCTGTTGGTGGTGCCCGTGGTGATTCTGTTCACCATTTTCGCCGCCTGGGTGACGGGGTTCACCATCGACCGGGTTTCGCTGTTCGCCCTGATCTTCGCCATCGGCATTCTGGTGGACGATGCCATCGTGGTGGTGGAGAACATCTACCGTCGCTGGCTGGAGCAGGGCGAGACTGATACCGCCACCGCCGTGGATGCGGTGCGCGAGGTGGGCAACCCCACCATCCTGGCCACTTTTACAGTGATCGCGGCGCTGCTGCCCATGGGTTTCGTCACCGGCATGATGGGGCCCTACATGATGCCTATTCCGGCGCTGGGCTCGGTGGCCATGTTCATCTCGCTGTTCGCCGCATTCGTCTTCACCCCCTGGCTGGCCCACAGCAAATGGTTCCGGCCCAGCATGGGCTATCTGAGCAGCGCTTCCCACCGGGAGCACAAAGAGGCGGAGTGGCTGGAAGGGGTCTATCGCAGGATTCTCACCCCGATGATCGAAGATCGGCGCAAGGCGCGGCTCTTCCGGTTGGCGTTGTGGGGCGGCTTCCTGCTGGCATGCTCCATGTTCTATTTCAAGGTCGTGGTGGTGAAGATGCTGCCGCTGGACAACAAGCCGGAATTTTCGGTGGTGCTGGACATGCCCGAGGGCACAGCGCTGGCGGAAACCGCAAACCGCGCCAACCAGGTGGCCAACCTGGTGCGCAAGCTGCCGGAGGTGACGGCGGTTCAGGTCTATGTGGGCACCGCCAAGCCGTTCGATTTTAACGGCATGGTGCGCCACTACTATCTGCGTGACAAGCCATGGCAGGCCGAAATTCAGGTACAGCTTCTCAACAAGCATGACCGGGACCGCACCAGCCACGAAATCGCGGTCGCCACACGCAAGAAGCTGCGGGAACTGTTCAAGAACGTAAATCTTAGCTTTGCCGTGGTGGAGATGCCGCCGGGACCGCCTGTTTTGGAGTCCGTGGTGGCGGAGGTGCACAACCAGGACGATCAGGTGCGCCGCAAGGTGGCTGCCGATCTCACGGGTATCTTCAAGGCCGCGCCCAACCTGGTGGATGTGGACAACTACATGCGCGAACCCCACAAATACTGGCGATTCATCGTCGATCGTGGAAAAGCCGATGAACGGGGCATTTCGGTGGCGGCCATCAACAAGAACCTGGCCATGGCGCTTGGTGGCAAGGTGCTGGGTGACGTGAAGCAGCACGCCGGCCACGAGCCGGTGAACATCGTCATTCAGGTGCCCCTGGCGGTGCGTTCCCAGGTGGGGCGGCTGGGTGACATTCTGGTGCAGTCGCCCGGCGGGGTGACTGTTCCGCTACGTGAGCTGGGGCGTTTCGTGCAGGTGCCGGAAGATCCCATCATCTACCACAAGGATCTGCGCCCGGTGGAGTACGTGGTGGCCGATGTGGGCGGCAAATATGCCGCGCCTGTGTACGGCATGGTCGAGGTGGAAAACCTGCTTGCCCACTGGAAAGGTGACAAGCCCTATGTCACCCCGGACAATGTGAAACTGGTGGACGAAACCTATTGGACCGGGGCGCCACCCAACGATGCCAAAACCGGCATCGAATGGTCGGGTGAATGGACAGTCACCTATGAGACCTTCCGCGACATGGGCGTCGCCTTTGGCGCGGCGTTGGTGCTGATATACATTCTGGTGGTGTGGGAGTTCGGTAACTTCCGTATCCCGGCGCTCATCATGGCGCCCATTCCTCTCACACTGCTGGGCATCATTCCAGCGCACGCCATCTTCTTCGCCAACGGCTGGGGTGGGGAGTTCACCGCCACATCCATGATCGGCTGGATCGCCCTGGCAGGCATCATCGTGCGCAACTCCATTCTGTTGGTGGACTTTTCCATCCACGAGGTGCAAAAGGGCGTGCCGGTGACCGAGGCGGTGATCCGCGCGTGCAAAACCAGAACCCGTCCCATCCTCATCACTGCCTTTGCCCTGGTGTTTGCTTCCACGGTGATCTTTTTCGACCCTATCTTCCAGGGCATGGCCATCTCTCTCGCCTCCGGAGTGCTGGTCTCCACCCTGCTCACCCTGGTGGTGATTCCGTTGGGTTGCGTGATGGCTTCCAAATCGCTGTGCGAGGTGGCGGGACGCAATTGCGCGGATCAACAAGGTGGCGGAAGTAGTGGTTCCAAAGCGGCCGCCGGTCGTTCCCTGCTCAAGGGTGCTTGGCAACTGGCGGCCGCCGCTCTCATTGCGTTGTTCAGCCTGATCGGAAAGGCCTACGGGCTGGTTCGGCGGTTGTTGAAAGAGAGAGCGGCGCGCAAGCAACAGGCGGCGGCTGCGGGGAAAAAAGCAGAACCGCCGCCTGCTGCTCCGCCAAAAGCGGATACGGCCCCGACCGGCGCCGCTGTCGTGGTCAGCCGCGAGGAGAAGCAGCCCGTGCCCGTGGCCGAGTCGGATGTGGACATGGAGGAGGTGCTGAAAGCGCTGGAAGAGAAGGTGCCCACCGGCAAGGCGTATCGCAAGATGACCACCGACAAGGTGGATTACCCCATGGAGGCAACTGTTTCCGAGGAGGATCTTGCGATTATATCGGAACCGGTTCGCAGGACGCCCAAGGCAGTGGAGACTGAGCCGGACGGCAAGGCGGAAAAGCCGGCGCAGAAGATCGCCAAAAAGACGACCAAAAAGAAAGTTGCGGCGAAAAAGAAAACCACCAGCCGGAAAAAGAAAGCGGTGAAGAAGAAAACAGCCACTGCCGCCCGAAAGCCGAAGTTGCAGCCGGTGGGCGGTGGCGTGCGCAAGACCGCGCGCCGTGGTATTCGTCTCAAGGCGTTGGATAGTGATGACGGCCTTTCATAGGGCGATGAGCCAAACGCGGGTTAGAATGGGAGGGTTTGTAAAACCAGGGGAGGCGCTCCCGTCATGATAACCGTCATCGGCAGCCTCAAGGGGGGCTCGGGAAAAAGCACCATTGCGTTCAATCTTGCGGTCTGGCTCGCCTATGCCCGCAAAAACGTGCTGGCTATCGATGCCGATCCCCAGGCGACGCTCACCGACGTGGTGGAAGTACGCGAAGAGGAAGGCTTCAATCCGGTGGTGAGACTGGGGCACAAGGAGCGGCTCTGGTACCCGGAACGCCTGTCGGGATTCGATGAGGTTCTGGTGGATGTGGGAACGGCGGATTTCGAATCCCTTAAACAGGCTATCCGGGTGGCCGACCGTATTGTGGTGCCGGTTCCTCCCAGTCAGGCCGACATCTGGTCCACACAGCGGTTTTTGCGGCTTATCAAGGCGGTTTCCCAGAGTCGTGAGGAGCCGGTGAAAGTGCTGGCCTTCATCAATCGGGGCGATACTCATCACGCGGTGCGCGAGAGCGACGAAGCCGCCGCCGCGCTGGTTGCCCTGCCTTCCATAGAGTTTATCAAGCCCCGGCTGGCGCAGCGCACCATTTTCCGCCGCTCCTTCAGCGAAGGTTTGGCGGTGTTCGAAATGGAGCCGCGTGGCAAGGCGGCAATGGAGTGGAGTCAGTTGGCCGCAGCGCTCTATCCCCGAGCCATGAAGTGAGTTCTGGTTCTTGGCGAGCTGTTTTTCTTTTCCTTTCCCGTTGGTCTATCATGCTGTTTATCGTGCGGCGGCGGTGTTGTCTGTTTGGTCGCCGGCCCGTGAAAACACATTCGGGTGCATTCAACCATGAAATCCACCGATGAGAATCTGAAAGAGTCCTCCGAGGGGATCGATCGCCTGTCGGAAGCCTTTGAAAGCAGCGCCCGCCGCTGGGAGCTGATTATCTATCCCTCGATGTTCGCCTTTGTGGTGCTGGCGGCTTACGGTTTTTTTCTCATCTACCGGCTGGCGGGAGACATTCACTATCTGGCCATCAGCGTGGACTCGCACATGGCGCTGGTTTCCAGCAACATGCAGAACATGTCGGAGAACATCGGGCAGATGACCACCAACATCCGCACCATGACGGCGAGCCTGGATTCCATTGAAAACCGAATGGCGACGCTGAAGCCGATGTTGTCGAGCATGCAATCCATCGACCGCTCAATGAAGATGATGAACGCTTCCACCCGCGACATGACGGTTTCAACCCGTAACATGCAGTACGACATATCGCGGCTCGACCACAATATTGCGCGCCCCATGTCTTTCATGAACACCTTCATGCCGTGGTGACCGTTGCCGGCTTGAAAGATTCCCGCCCGACGCTGGTTGTCGCCATCTCTTCCCGCGCGCTGTTCGATCTGGACGAATCCCACCGTGTCTTTCAGGAGCAGGGGGTGGACGCCTATCACCAATATCAGATCGAACATGAAGAGGATGTGCTCGATCCCGGGGTGGCTTTTCCTCTGGTGCGCAAGCTGCTGCGCCTGAACGAGATTTTCGAGGGGCGGGTAAAGGTTGAGGTGGTGTTGCTCTCGCGTAACAGCGCCGATACCGGACTGCGGGTCTTCAACTCCATCGAGCATCATGGGCTCGAGATCACCCGTGCGGCGTTCACCGGCGGCAGAAGCCCATTCGAATACGCCACCGTATTGGGTGCCCATCTTTTTCTCTCCGCCGAGCCGGAAGATGTGGCCCGTGCGTTGCAGGCCGGCGTGGCGGCGGCGACCATCACGCCGCCGCCTGGTGGCACCAAGGTGTGGGAGTTGGGCGGGTCTGAGCAGCTGCGTATCGCCTTCGACGGCGACGCGGTGCTCTTTTCAGACGAGGCCGAACGGGTTTACCGGAATCAGGGACTGGAAGCCTTTGAAGCGAGCGAGAAGGCGGCCGCGCGCAAGCCGCTGGAAGCAGGTCCATTCCGCCGTTTTTTGGAAGTCTTGCACCGGATGCAGACTTTGGCGGTGGAGGGCGATCCGCCCATACGCACAGCGCTGGTCACCGCCCGTGGCGCGCCGGCCCATGAGCGGGTGATTCGTACATTGCGGACCTGGAACATCCGCATCGATGAGGCGCTCTTTCTGGGAGGAATGGACAAGAGCGCCTTTTTGAAAGCCTTCAAGGCGGATATCTTTTTCGACGATCAGCGGGACCATGTGAGTTCCGCCGCCCAATACGTGCCCGCCGGCCATGTGCCTCACGGGGTGGCCAATCAGGGTTGAAATGGGTTGCCGGCTGCCGGATTTTTATAGGGCGCCTTATAGCTCTGCGTCGTAAACGATGCTGTCCACCGGCTCTTGAATGAAGTTGCCCTGGGTGTAGTCCACGCCCACATTCCACAGCAGCGCCAGTTGCGCCGCTTCCTCGATCCAGGTGACCACGGTTTTGATGCCGGCTTGCTGCAGCTGGTCGTGGTACTCCTTGAGAATGTCCAGATATTTCTTGTCGCGTGAAATATTGGCGGCGGTGTCGGTGGGGAAATAGACCAAGTCCACCGAAAGGTGCTTGGCCAAGTTCAGAGATTCCTGGTCGTAGGCCACATGGCTCAGGGCGATGTGGCAGTTGATCTTTCTCAGGCCGTCGGCAAGCTGCTCCATTGCGTCCAGATGGCGGATCACGTCTTGCTGGGAGACAACGAAGGTCAGCCATGCTCCCTTGGCCTTGAATTCCCGCAGGCAGTCGCAGATCCACAGCAGCAGCGAGTCGTCGGTGATGGCCTCGCCGGAAAGGTTTATCAGGAAGTTGATGCGGTGTCCGGTGGCCCGGTGTCCGGCAAGTTCCTGGATGGCCCGCCGGATGGTCCAGCGGTCGATATCGGCCATGCGTCCCGCTTTTTCCGCTTCGGGAATGAACTCTTCCGGCAACATGAGTTCGCCGTCCTCGTTGCGCAGCCGCAGAAAGACCACATAGTGCTCGCGGCTGTTACCCTGGAGACTGACCAGCGGCTGATAGAAAGGCACGAAAAGATCCTTCTCTTCCAGCGCCCGGTTTATCAACCGCACCAGCTTCTGATTCAGCTCCTGGGCGGCGGAGAGGGCGATGACCAGGCTTTCGTCGAACAATACCATCGACTTCCCGCTTTCCAATGCGTGATTGGCGGCCACCTGGGCGTTGTGCAGCAGCTCGCTGGCATTTTCGGTGGCCGGCGCGTTGGAATAGGCCAGTCCCACCGCCAGACGGGGCTCCATGGAGAGTTCGGCACCCAACTGAGTTGCTTTCTTTATCAATTTTTTCGCCAACGCCTTGGCATTGGTTGAAGGCGTGCAGGCCAGGGCGAACTGGTGCTCGCCAAAGCGGGCCAGCAGATCGGATTCGTAGGTCGATTCCTTTATCATCTGGGCGAGGTCCACCAGCAGCTTATTGGCAGGATCGTTGCCGTTTTTCTCCGTCAGTTCCGAATAATTGGTCAGATCGAACAGCAGCAGACTGAGCATCTGACCATGCTTTTTGGCGGTGTTGTAGCGTTTTTCCAGCTCTTCCTGGAAAAAGTGGCGGTTGTACAGCTTGGTGTCGAGGTCGTAGTGGGCCAGCTCGTCAAGGGTGAGGTTGGACATGCTCAGGTCGCGGGCGATCACCTGGGTGGCCGGCTCGCCATCCATATGGGTGAGGGCGAACCGCATCTCTACCGAGACCACATTGCCCTCGCTTGTCAGGCAGTCCACCCGGGTGTCCTTGGGGATCTTCTGCTTTTCCAGCATCCGCAGGACAGGCTTGAACTTGAGGCGGTCGTCCGGCGCGATCAGATCCATGAAAGGCAGCCCTTCCATCTCGTCGGCATCGTCATAACCGAACAGAGAGACGTATGCGGGATTGGCTACCAGATGAATGCCTTCCTGCACATAGGCCACTGGTTCCTCTATTTCTTCGGTGAGCAGGTGCCAGCGCTGCCGGATCTCCTCGGCGGTTGCGCGGGTTTCCAGCAGCTCCTTTCGCGTCAAGATGTTCTGCTGTTCACGGTGTACCGCGTAGATGAGGTGGGCGTGGTCTCGGCGCTCGATGATGTCTTGAGCACCGGTTTCCGCGGCGAAGAAGAGTTCGCCTGCCGGATCGTCCGACAGCAGAATGAAGGAGGCGGTGGGGAACTGACGGCGGATCTGACGGATCGCGGTGGTGAAATCGACCTCTTCCGCGTCGCAATTCACCAGCACGATGTCGGCTTCGCTGCTTTTCAGAAATTCATCCAGGGCATCCTGGGTGTCCACTGTGGAAAGACGAACGGCCATGCCCGAGTTGCGCAGCGTCTGGGCGTAAAGGTTGGCGTCATCCGTGGGACAACCAACCACCAGAAGCTCGATCACACTGGCTGGCGGACTGATGACCTGTATGATTCTTTCGGCAGTGGTGTTCATGAGGTTTGTTGTTGAGTGGATTTAGAGGATCTCGAAAATCGCCATCCCGGCAATTTTTTCCACGCAAACCGAAAACGCGGTTTCCGGTTCGCTACATTTTCAATCACATGCATGATTGAAAATGGCGGGGCTTCCCTGTCCCACGCGGGCACCTCGAATTTTTCGAGGTGCCCTTTGCTCAAAGATCGTTCCAAAGGTCTTCAAACTGATTGTCAGTGCCGACCGTTTCGTTTTGCTTCTCCTTTTCCGGGGGTTGATCCACGTATTTGAACTGATAGTGCACGAAATTGTTGTTCGACTCCAGCCATTTGGTCAGCTCGATCCGGTGTTTGCCGAATTCCGTGAAAAGGGTAGCACGAGTGCCTTCCGGAAACACCCGGGTGTTGGTGAGAAGGGTCTGCCGGGGATCGTCCGGATCGTTGTTCGAAAGCAGCAGATAACGGTGGCGGTTGTGCTTGCCGATCCCCGCCTTGCCTTCCTCCGCCACATACACCAGTGAACAGGCTTGCGCCATCACCTGCAAGCCGATGGCGGTTTCGTTGTCGTCGCGCTGCTTCAGCCAGCGCACCACGGTCACGCCCACATCATCTGGATGGTTTTCGTGACGGACACCCAGAATGTCGCCAACCCTCACTCTTACAGGATAGTTCTTTCTCCACGCCAGGCAGTAGCCCTCGGCGCTTTCGTTATAGGTGAGAACAGCCGGTGGGCTTTCCATGCCGGGTCGTCCTGCTGCCTGGGTTTCCAGATCGGTTGCGCCGAGCAGGGTACTGATGGCCGCGTTGGGATCGCCCAACAGTGAATCTCCTCCAGTCGTTGAGGGTGGCGCGGCGATGGCCAGGGTACTGAACACGCTGTCGTTCCAAGTGAGCCGGCTGGCGCCCGAGAGGCTGGGTTCGCCGCCATCGACAAGCTGGAGTTCGTTTTCCTTCTCCTCCTCTTCCTGTTTCTCCAGAAACCGTATGAGGGCGCCCAGGCCAACGATGGTTTCCACCTTTCCGCGCTTGTCGATGCGGGGCAGCTTGCGTTTAAGGGATTTGGTCCAGTTGAGGATAAGCAGCCGCAGCAAGGTACGGCTAAGGTGATCGTCTCCATGGTCCAGCCGGGCGGGCGATTCCCATTCCGCCGTTTCATATTCGGTGCGGGCCTTTCCGATGATGGCATTGAGATCCAGCACCATGTAACGGGAGTCCAGCCGCTGCCGCTCTTCGATGATCGGCTTGCAGGGCTCGTCCGACCACAGGTTGACGAAAAAGAGGCCGCTGTCGCCTATTGCTTCCGATGCTGGTCTGAGGGAAGCCAGCTCCTCCCAAAAGAGCGTATGGTGGTGAACCCGGCGAATCTGCGGTTGGCGCAGGCGGTGGGGATGAGTGGAGGCAAGAATCAGCATGCCTTTATAGATGCTGGCAATGCTGCGGGCGTTCTTGCGTGAATTCATCAACCCCTGGGTCTCTTTCACCGGGATATCCTGAACCTGATTGTGATAGGCCCAGGCGAACAGGTGGTTGGCTTCGCGCCACAAGCCGGTGGGATAGTCATCGTACACCAGCAGGCAGTGCAACATCTTTTTGTTCAGATAATGCAGCGCGCGTTGGGCGGCAACGATCACCAGCTTTTGGTTGAAGCTGCGCTCGTCTCCGAGTATCTGTTCGAGAAATAGGATCTTGTAGCTGTTGGCCATTTCATCGTACAGGGCCTGAACCAGCTTTGCCGCCTTCCGCCCACGGGGGGGTAGGGGAAAACCAGCGTTGCGATAGTGGCGCGACACGTTGTGGCAGACAAATTCCACCGGTTTGCGGAAGGACTCGATGATTTCAGTTCGTGTCAGGGTCGGGATCTTGAAGCGGTTGAACTCCACCAGGGCCCGATAAACCTGCCTTGCGGTTTCACCGATGTTGGCAACGGGAAGCTCTTCCGCCCAACGTTTCACCTCCTTGGGGTTGAGCAGAAAACTGTCTTTGGGTGGCGATGACTGCGCTGGTACGGACAGCGCTTGAGCCAAGCGCGCGCGCGGTTGATTGGATTCCATATCACCCATATGAAGAGAAGTTAGCATATTATTACAACGTACAGTTGAACAATGGTTTCATAATTGATACGGCGGTTGGTTTTTTGGCCGTATCCGCCACCCAACGCCCCGGTGTTGATGCGGCAAAAAGTTTTATCCTACAGGCTCCTTGGCGGCAGCGCCGGGACGTTCCTTAACCAAGCGCGGAAGGAGATAGCCCGGCAGGCAAGCGGCCATTTCCTGGTAGAGCTGCTTGATGTTTTTTTCCCCAATTTCAAAGCGAGCTGCCCCCGAAACCTTGTCTAGAATATGAAGATAATACGGTAAAATTCCGAACTCAAAAAGTTTTTTATTCAATTCGATTTGGGTTTCCAAACTATCGTTGACACCTTGTAGCAGCACCGCTTGGTTGAGAAGGGTGATTCCCGCTTTTCGCAAAGGCCCCAGGGCGCGAAAAAGCGACGTGGAAAGCTCGGCGGGGTGATTTACATGAAGCACCAATACACAAGCCAGACGGTTGTTTGAGAGCAGGGACACCAGGTTGTCTTCCAGCCTTTCGGGCAACACCACGGGCAGGCGGGAGTGGATTCGCAGCCTTTCCACATGGGGCACCGTTGTGATTTTGTTGACCAGGGAAGCCAGACGGCTGTTATTCAAGGCCAGAGGGTCTCCGCCGCTGAGAATCACTTCGGAAATATCCGGCAGTTGCCTAAGCCTGTCGGCCACCGCGCGCCAGCGGAGTTCCCCGGTGCCGTTGTCGGGATAACCGTAGTGGCGTCGAAAACAGTAACGACAGTGGATGGCGCAGCTTGGCGTGGTCACCACCAGTGCCCGTCCATGGTACTTACAGAGAATGCCGTCGCCCACCTCCGCGGCGCGGTCTCCGGTCGGGTCGGTCTCATAGCCCGCTTTGGCTTCACATTCACTCAAATGGGGCAGCACCTGGCGCAACAGTGGGTCATTGGGATCGCGCTTGCGCATGAGGTCTGCAAAATGACGGGTTACTTTCACTGGAAAATCCCGGGCTGCCTGCTCCAGCTCCGGGCGCCATAATGCCTCAAGTTCCAGATAGGCAAGCAGGTCGCGCGCGGTGTGGAATGCGTTGGCCAGTTGCTGCTGCCAAGCGGGGGTATTCGTCAGGGGTTCGGAAACAGGTATCATTAGCCAGTTGTCACTTTCCAGCCAGAGGAGATCATGGCGACCTATAGTACCAACGAATTCCGCGGCGGATTGAAGCTGCTGCTCGACGGCGACCCCTGCGTCATCATCGAAAACGAGTTTGTCAAACCGGGCAAGGGACAGGCCTTCAACCGGGTGAAGTTGCGCAACCTGAAAACGGGTCGTGTTCTGGAAAAGACCTTCAAGTCCGGCGAGAGCGTGGAAGCGGCCGATGTGGTGGAGCGCGACCTCCAGTATCTCTACACCGATGGCGAGTACTGGTACTTCATGGACCCGGAAAATTTTGAACAGTATCAGGCGGACGCCACCGCCATGGGTGATGCCACCAAGTGGATCAAGGATCAGGACATCTGCAACGTCACCCTCTGGAACGGCCAGCCCATCGCCGTGGAAGCGCCCAATTTCGTGGTGCTGGAGATCACCGACACTGATCCCGGTCTGAAGGGGGACACCTCGGGCGGTGGCGGCAAGCCGGCCACCCTGGAGACGGGGGCCGTGGTGCGGGTACCGCTTTTTGTGCAGATCGGCGAAAAGATCAAGGTGGACACCCGCAGCGGCGAGTATGTGAGCCGCGTCAAGGATTGACCTCGCTGCCTGTTCGCGCCCTGCTGGAGGCACGCGCCGGATTTCTCGAGGAGATCCGGCGTTTTTTCCGTTCCCGCGGCGTGTTGGAGGTGGAGACGCCGGTGCTTTCTCACGCCAGCGGCACCGATCCCGCGCTGGAGCCTTTCCACACCAGATATAAGGGCCCTGGTGGCGAGCGTCGGCTCTACCTTCAGACTTCGCCCGAATTCCACATGAAACGGCTGCTGGCGGCGGGCAGTGGCGACATCTTCCAGCTCTGTCATGCGTTCCGGCAAGAAGAGCGGGGGGCGCGTCACAACCCCGAGTTTACCCTGTTGGAATGGTATCGTCTGGGGTTTGACCACCACCGCCTGATGGCGGAGACCGCCGAGCTGGTTCAACATCTTCTCGGCGGAATGTTGCCGGTGGAGAAACGGTTGTATGCCGATCTTTTCGTGGAGCGGTTCGGCTGGCATCCACTTGAAGTGGATCTGGAGACCCTTGCCGGCGCGGCGGTGGAGCTGGGAGTGGCGGCCGGGGGGTTGGAAAGGCGCGATCAGTGGCTGGATCTGCTCATGGCCCTTCGCATAGAGCCGGAGCTGGGCAGGGGGTGTCTCACCTTTGTTTACGGCTATCCGGCCAGTCAGGCCGCGCTGGCCCGTCTTTGTGACGACGATTCCCGGCTGGCCTGCCGTTTCGAGCTCTACCTGGAAGGTTTGGAGCTGGCCAACGGCTTTTATGAACTTACCGACGCGGCCGAGCAGAGGGCCAGGTTCGAGGCCGACAACCGGCAAAGACGGGAGTTGGGAAAAGCCCCGCTGCCCCTGGACGAGCGCTTGCTGGCGGCGTTGGAGACGGGGTTGCCCAAGTGTGCCGGTGTCGCCCTGGGGGTGGACCGGCTGCTGATGCTCAAGCTGGGTGCCGAGCGGTTGGACGAAGTACTCAGCTTTCCTTTTGACGAGGCATGATGCCGCCGATCTGTTCACCCATGCGAACCCGAACCCCCGGCACCAGGGCCCGCTTCCAGCGTACCTTGTCGGGGGCGAACAGGGTGATGACCGTGGAGCCCATGTTGAAGCGTCCCATTTCATCGCCTTTTTTCAGCAGGGGCGCCTCGTCGCGCTGATAGACCCAGCGGGTGGGCTTGGAGGAAGAGCCGCGCACCTCGCCGGCCCACACCGTCTCCATGCTGCCCACGAAGATGGCGCCCACCATAATCACCGCCATGGGGCCCGCCGGCGTTTCGAACAGGCAGATCAGCCTTTCATTACGGGCAAACAGCCCGGGCACAAGCTGGGTGGTGGCCTCGCTCACGCTGAAAAGAGAGCCTGGAACGAAGATCATTTCGCGCAGGCGGCCGTTTACCGGCATGTGTACCCGGTGATAATCCCGGGGCGAAAGGTAGATGGTGGCAAAGTTGCCGTTTTCGAATATTCCCGCCAGTTTTTTTCGTCCCGCCAGCAGTTGCCTCAGGGAGTAATCGTGGCCCTTGGCCTGGATCATCCGTTCACCTTCAATTTTCCCCGCTTGACTGATCTTGCCGTCCACCGGGCTGACCACCGCGTCGTTAGCGGAAGCGATGGGGCGGGCCTCCTTTTTCAGGGGG